>JABMQX010000497.1 GCA_013203085.1 bacterium
CTTGAAGGCCAGGTTGACGGAGTGCGAGCCGCCGCCACCCAGGGCCCCTGTGCCGAAATCCCGCCAACCATGCGCGCTGTTCACCCAAAGCGGGTGGTAGGGACGGAAGCGAGCCGGGCCAAGCCAGAGGTCCCAATCAAGGTACTCCGGCACCGGCACGCTGCCCTTGGGCACCTTTCGGGGACCGGATCCCCCAAATACGAACCACAGGTGCACCTCGCGGACCTCACCCACTGCCCCTTCCTGGATCAGCTCCAGGGTGCGGCGGAACGAGTCGCTGGCCATCCCCTGATTGCCCATTTGCGTCGCCACTTTCTTCTGCTTTGCGATCTGGCGCATGGCGCGTGCCTCGGCGACGTCGTGCGCAAGCGGTTTCTCGCAAAAGACGTGTTTGCCCCGTTTCATGGCTGCCGCGCTCACCACGGCGTGGTTATGGTCCGTCGTGGCCACGATGACCGCGTCAATCCGCCGGTCCATATCATCGAGCATTTTGCGAAAGTCCTGGTACCTGGATACCTCAGGTGGAATCTTGGACAACTCTCCCGGGCGGTTTCGGTTCGCATCGCAAATTGCCACCAGGTTATGGCTGCCGCTGAGGATGGTTCTCGCATGATACGTCCCTCGCCCGCCGACACCCACTATGGCGATGTTGAGTTTCTCGTTTGCCCGGTAGCTCGATGCCGAACGGCTGTCGCGAAGCACAAAAAGCGAGGTTCCGGCGTAGGTTACAGATCGCAGGAAATCGCGGCGATTCATACGTGAAGTCATGGTAGGACACCTCCTATAGTTGAGTTGTGTGCTCGGCGATTTTGCTGCCCTCGGGCTATTGATTGAATGGTATCATATTGTACGAGGAAACTAATGTTATGGCAAGCGGCTGCGGCGGCGCGGAGTTCTTTATTCCGTCTTCAAATCAGAAATAGTAAGCCAGGCCGAGTCGAACGAAATCATCGTCGCGGAAGCTATAGAAGAGATCGTCTTCAGGTGCGTCCAGAAAGGCCCAGGCCTCCAGAGTCGCTTTCCAGTTCGAGCCGATGCGGTGGCTCGCTTCGATGCTTATGGCGCGGGCGGAACTGTGCATATCCTGCATCAGCCCGGCTAAAATCTGCGAACTGGCAGGGTCATTTAGAGTAAGGCGGAAGCCGAACATGGCGTCGTTCTCATAAGGCGTCGTAGCCTCGTCACCGCGGTCGTCGTATGCCCATTCAGCAACGATGCCTAAGTCCATAGCGGTGCCGGCCACGCCCACCAGGGTGTACTCAAAACCCCCGACGGCGGCGAAAAAGTCGTCCGCCTGTCCGGTTCGATAGAGGGCCTCCAGTTTCCACAACCACTGTCCCGCGACCAGTTGCAGATCCACGCCAGTCTGGTTGATCTGTTCGTACAGTGGGATGAGAACGGGTTCGCCGTTCTCATCCGAATCCGGAAGGAGCGTCGGCTCGCGCCCTGTGCCATTGAAATGGTAGATCCCGATATCCCAATCGCCGATTGAGTGGCTGTAGCGGATAGCGAAATCAAGGCGATGCTCTTCTGCGGCGCTTTCGTATTTTGCGTTATCGGTGTCCACCACCAGGGGGAACCGCAGGCGCCCCTTACGCCCCGGAAACGTTCGCTCACGAAAATAGGGCAATATGAACATGTCCACGATCCCCCAATCACGAGGTATGGAGAGGTGTACCATAGGCTGGCCGAGCTTGTCTTCTTCGTCGATATCTTCCACGAGGTCAGTCTGGTTTACGATGTCCACAAGGTGTACGAACTCGGTGGTTCCCCAGAACACCTTGCCGACGCCAACGCGAAGCTCCCATCTATCGGCGAGCCAGAGGTAGTTTAACTCTCGGACATCGAAATGGGTTCGCTCTGGATCAGCGCTGTCGAGCCTTGCGAACGGAACGACGAGGAAACCGGAGCCGTTCTCCCATTCGTGGTAGAACTCGGGCTGAAGAGCAAGAGATGCGCTGTGCCTCTCCTGTTCCGGGGACAGCGGGCTATTGAAAAAAACCGATCCCTCGGCGGCCACATATCCCGACAGCTCAGAAGTGGTGGCCGCAGCAGCATTCATCAACCCGACCGCGAGTAACAAAAAAATCGTGGTCCGCATGAGTTCACCGCACCCTTCTCAAGCTGTTCTTGTCGAAGTCGCGGTCTGTAAGCCCCGTACGGAACTTGTAGTTGCTCCATACGAGCCGAGTGCTCTTGCCCGTTTGGCGGTTGACCATGTTCATCTCGTCCGCCCGCCAGTATTTGTCCAGATATTTCTGATAGCCTTTGACCGTGAGGGTTTTTAGACGCGATTTTTTGCGGTCGTAGTAGTCCACCTTCCATTCGCGGTACTCGCTCTTGCCTATCCAGCTCACCTGCCGCGTATATCCGGATTTCTTTTTATCAACCGGGTAACGTTCGATGACGAAGCATTGCTTGCCCTCGTAGACTTCATCGCGAATCCATTTGTACGTGTATTTCTCCACTTCCTGGCTCGAGATGTCCTCATAGGCGAACTCGCTGCCCATGAACGAGCCGGATTTATTGCGGGAGCTTATCCGCTTCACTCTCTTTAGCGCTGGCAGGTAGAGCCACTGGTCGTCGTCCCCGACCTTGTGGGTGAAATTCAGAAATGCCGTGCCCTTAACATCCCTGGGGGTATCGAAGATGGTCAGGCTCTTATCGCCGTCTCCTTCCACCTCCAACATACGGATACGGATTTTTCGCGTGCTCTCCTGCCCGGGTTTGTTCCTGAGAACCATAAGCATATCGGCAGTGAAGTCACTGAAACCCGTGTCGCGCCTGTCAGCTTCCTGTGCGATGGCGAGGCCCTTCTCCTCAGGAGTCTCGGCCGCTGCGACTCTCGGCAACAGCAACAGAGACAGCATCAGGGACAACGTCAAGATCGTTATCAACTGTTTCACCGGTTTTCTCCTTTGACTCATCAGCAAGTTTACCTGTTTTCCTGTCCACGTTCATCAGTAGGGTTGGCAGAAGCAGAAAGTCCATGCCCAATGCCAGAGTTATGGTTATAGCTGTCATCAGGCCCATGTCAGAATTCATTTTGTAGTGGGAAAGAGCAAGAACGGCGAAGCCGGCAACCAGCACAACAGTTGTAACCCACATGGCCGTGCCCACCGTGTTAAAAGAATAGCGGACGGCCTCAGGCGGAATCATACCATACTCTCGCCGGGCGCGAAGGTACTTGCTCAAGAAATGCACCGTGTCGTCAACCACGATGCCGATGGTCATGGCCACGATCACCGACAGTCCCAACCCTACCTGCCCCACAATCATGCCCCATATCCCAAAGGCCATGACCGCTGGCGTCATGTTCGGTATCAGGCTCACCAAGCCAAGCTTGAAGCTCCTGAGCGAGAACATCAGGATGCCCGAAATCAGCACAATCGCCCAAAAGGATGCGCTCAGCATGCTCTTAATGTTGCGCCCGGTGATATGTGCCCACATGATCGAAAGGCTGGTGCCATACGTGTACATACTCTTCGGCGCGTTCGCCTGCAGCCAGTTCCGGGCTTTTTCGTCCATTTCGCGAAGCTCCGTCGCGCTCATATCTCTTAGGGTTGCTGTCATGCGGGTTGACGATTTGTCAACGTTGATCTGGTTATTGAGATCAAGACCAAACGGGAGCGACATCTCATACAGCAGCAGGTACTGCGCCGCCAGATCACGCTGCTCCGGGATTCGGTAATAGGATTCATCGTCTCCGTGCATGTTTTTGTTCAGACGTTTCATCGTCTCGGTAATCGTGTTCACGTGGACCACCTTCTGCTGTTTGCGATACCACTTCGCAAACTCCTCCACCGTTGCCAGATACTCGGGATTGTTAATCCCCCCCGGCTCCCCGGATTCCAGAGAATATTCGATCATGTCCCATCCGCTAAGGTTCTCCAGAACGAAATCAGTGGCCCTGCGAACCTCATAGCTCTCATCGAAGTACTCGAGAAACTTGTCATTCAACTCGATGCGTGAAATTCCGATGGACAGGAACACAACCGCGAGCAACGTGCCCCAGAATACGGGCTTGCGCCGGCGGATCACGAAATTCGCCAGCCAGGCACAACTGCAACAACCTGATCTTTTTTGTCTTTGTTTCACCCGCATGGGAAGGACAGCCACGAGGGCGGGCAGAAATAAAACCGAGTATACAAATGCCGCCATCACACCCATGGCCACGATGTTCCCCAGGTCGCGGAAGGGCGGGGCGTCGGAAAAGTTCATGGTTAAGAATCCGATCGCCGTGGTGGCACTGGTGAGGAAAACCGGCTGCAAATTGATACGCAAGGACTCGGCAATGGCCTCACGCTTGGCTTTTCCCAAATGCCTCTGGTGGAACATGGTCGTCAGTATATGGACGCTGTCTGCAACGGCCAGAGTGAAGATGAGCGTCGGCGCGTTGACCGACGCGGCGGTTATCACGATGCCGAGCCAGCCCGCCAACCCCAGGCCCGTGACCATGGAAATCAAGATGATTATGAGCGTGGCGAAAGTACCTATAAACGAGCGGAGCATCAACCCCATCAATACAATCAGCGTAAGAAACATCAGGGGATACAGTGTGGACATGTCCTTCTGGCTGGCCTCGCCAAAAGCATTGTCCATAATGATCCCGCCGGTTAGGTAGACGTCAATGTCGGGATTCTTTTTGCGCAAGTCCCCCGCCAGTTTGCGGGCAAACGCGGTGACCTCCGTCACCTCCTCAGGCGATTTGCCTGGCGGGAGAACCGTGACATACACTCCTGTCACATGCCCGGAAGGGGAGATCAGTTTGTTTACGAGCAAGGGCTCGGAAAGTGCGATCCTTTTCACCCGCTCAAGATCCGTGTCCGACAAGCTCTCCCCGTTTTGGATCAGGTCTTCGACGATCAGGTCATCTTCCTCCGCCCGGGTATGCTGGAAGTTTGTGATAGAGTCCACGCGGCTGGAATACGGCATCTGCCAGGAAGCCTCGGTCAATTCTTCCACTGCCGCGAGCGTTTCACGGGTGAAGACATTGCCGTCCTTTGGCGCAATAGCAAAAAGGACGATCTGGTCTTTGGTGTACGTGTTTTCCAGGGCTTCGAACGCCTGCAACTGCGGATTCTTCTCGCTGAAGAAAGCACGAGTATCGTTGCTGATCTTCAAAAACCGCACCCCGCTGCCTGCGGTCAGTACAACGAGTATCGTGCCGACAATGATCCACCATCGGTATTTGACCACCCACTTCCCAAAAGCGGTCTTAAATCTGTTCATAAAAGCCTCCGTCTCTCTCTTATTTGCAGAGCCGAAATCGCGGCTCGTGCCTTCTTTCTGACCCTATAGACAGGAGTCAGACGCGAAAGGATACAAGTTTTATGCATTTTGTCTATTTTTCCAGACCTTGCAAGGGGAAAATGGTGATGGTCATTCAATCTGTTGCTGGACAACCGGTTAGGAGTTCTCTTCGCCCCACCTTGTTTGCACGAGTTCTCGGAAGGTATGCGAAGAAAGGTGTCACATTCTTCTGGATAGCACGCTGCAAGAAATGTCCCTGCTTCCCTGAAGATTCATGAAAGAAAGGAAAAGAACCGTGGGTAACGCGGGCTGCCGGCGCGGGATATCCCGCTAAGAACGTCGAGCCAATTCTTGAAGTGCTATTGCCGTATTTTCGGGTCCATCATAGCGATCCTGGAACGACTTCAGACGCTGCACGTTCGTTTTAAATGAATCATCATTCAAGACCTTATCAATCAGGGATCGCAGGTCACCTCTCTTGAGGGCCTTCCGAGGCAGGCACATTCCTGCTCCGTGTTTTTCCACCATCATCAGGTTGAACCTCTGCTCTCCGTGCAAAGGAACGCCGATCGCCGGCGTGCCTGATGCAATCGCGGTTTGAACGCTTCCCTGCCCGCCATGAATGATGGCAAGGTCGGCCAAAGGCATCACCTTGTGTGATGGCAGATGTTCCTTGATCAGTATGTTTGGGCTTTCTACGAACTTCGTAGAAAGGATGGTTGAGCAGAGGACAGCTCTTACGTCCATATTCCGCAAGGTCGAATAGACAGCCGAAATGTAATCCGGCCGACTTGAGGTCAGGGCGACGTAGATCTTCGGCTTGTCCGTGTCGAGGAATTCTTTGACGTCTTCCGGAACATCGCCAAATAGTCTTGCGAAAATCGCCCCCACGTATCTCATGCGCGGCTGTCCGACAAAAAGTTCCGGTTGCTTCGGCGCCCAGTTGTTCAATTCGTCTGCCGGGATTGTAAGAATCTCAGGAACATCAGTGACCAAAGTCAAATCACCCATCATGAGCTGGACAAAGCCCCTGAACGGTGGAAGCCCCAGTTCTCTGGCAACGATGTTGAACGATTTCGTGAACAACTTGACTTTCAGAGCTATTCGGTTGACGAAATTGAGCTTCCATGACTCAGGTATCAGGCGAATGATCACATTATCGAAGTCATGTGGCCACGTTTGCATATTTCGCTCAAATATTGGAGGAACCATGGAGCCCATGTGAGTAACAGCATACGGAATTCCAGCAGCTCTGGTCGAAAGCGCATTCGACAGTGTGAATCCCGTCAGGACGACGCTGACATTCCTGTCTTTGAAGAACTGGGCCTCTGCCTGAACGTGTTCTCTGAGCTCATCCGTCTTGTAAAAGCCCTTGAAGCCTCGTTCCATGCGGTTGGTGGCGACGAATTCCTGAGAGCGCTCTTTGGACATGAGAGGCGGAACATGCTCGAACAGAATCCCCTCCTCCCTGAGCACGAATTCGTAAGTTCCGCCGTGCGTTGCCATGATTGGTTTCACCCCTTTGGCAATCAGGGCCCTGTACACAGCGATCATTCGAGACGTTTCTGATAGATAGGCACAGTTTGGGAAACAACATATGGCCATAGGAATAGCTCACGTAAGCTGGTTGTTTCTTCGCGAATCTCCTTCTTGCACAGATTCCAATTACGCCTTCTCCTCCAGCGCGGCCAGAACGCTGTCAGCAATCTGTCGTGCCACCTCTTTCCGTTCCACTTCCGGAACGTCGTCAATATCGAAAACGTCGGTATATTTCCTGTAAACCCGGAGCGCATCGAACTGAGCCAGCTTCTCTTTTCCAACTAGGTTCTCAAGAATCCTTCCGTGACAACGGAGGAAGCAGCCGTCTATGAGCACGACCTTTTCTGCCTTCTTGATCCACTGGGCCATAGCCGAATCAGGGACGGAAAAGAGCTCTCCGTGACAACCGCGTGCGTAGCCCTCCTCCTTCGCCACCATGTTGGCAGCGAGACGGGCGATTTCCCCTCGAATGCAGGCCCCCTCACATGAAAGGACCGGGATCTTGCCCTCGGCCATATTCCTGTTGCCAATGGTTTCACCGACTGGACATCTCTTCTCGGTTCCTTCCACCTCGATGGAGAAGTGTTGATCTGGATTGCTCATGATGCCCTCCCTTTCAGCGACAATGGAGCAAGATCCATGATCCATTGCCCATTTTGTCCGTCATGAATCCTTATCCCTTCTTTCCGATTCGCGGCACACGCTCATCATCTCTTTCATCGCTGGGCCGCAATCGCAGCTCGTGCCCTCGCAGTATTTTCCGTCAGACTCATTCTCATTGCCTGTCTTATCGTCATTACTCATGTGTACCGCCTCCTGAGCCGTTTTGTACTCCTCCTTGAGCAAGCGAGACAGCTTATCGTAATCATACACCGCGGTTCGCCCATCTCGAAGGTTATTCTGCCGATGAGGGTATGCGGAAAGACTCCACACGAAGGACGGAGGAAAAATGAGACAATGTCTGATTACGCTCAGGAGCCGACAGAATTCTCGCCGGTTCTCATTTCGGGATTAAGGAACACGTAGAGAATATCAACAATAGTGTTGACGACGACGAAAACCGCCGCTCCGATGAGAACCGTCCCCAGTATGACCGGATAGTCCATGTTCATGATTCCGGTCATGGCATACCGCCCCAAGCCGTCCCAACCGAAAATCGTCTCAGTTAGAACGGAGCCATTGAGGTAGCTCCCGAAATCAAGCCCGATGATTGTGATTATGGGAATGATGGAGTTTTTCAGGGAATGTTTCAGGACAACGGCGGCTTCTGAAAGGCCCTTTGCGCGAGCCGTTCTGACGTAGTCGGCGGAAAGAACCTCGAGCATGCTGGAGCGGGTGATGCGAGCAATGTAGCAGGCCGAGCGAGTCCCGAGGGCGATGGCTGGCAGAAAAAGACATGCCAGGGATTGATTCCATGTGCCTGATGCCGGCAAAAGCTTCAGCTTATACGAGACGAAAAATATCAGCAGAAGGCCGAGCCAGTAAACCGGCGTGGAAATGCCGAGAACGGAGACGAAGGTCGTGGCTCTGTCAGCGAATGAATCCCTGAACGTCGCTGCCACAACGCCGAAAAGAATGCCCAGCACCACGCCTAAAAGTGCGGCCGTCAACGCCAGGATGAGCGTGTTGGGGAATTTCTGGGCAATCGTTCTGCCGACAGGCTCGCCGGTAATGTACGAGACACCGAGGTCGCCCCTGCAAGCCAACGAGATGTAACCGAAGAACTGACTGAAGAATGGCCTGTCGAGGCCGAGGGATTCCCTGATTTTCGCTTTCGTTTCCTCAGAAGCCTGCTCGCCGACAATAACCTCAACGGGGTCGCCCGGCACGCTTTTCAGCAAGACGAACGTAACGAAAGCGACGCCGAGGAGTGTCAAAAGGGCGGTGAGGATTCTTTTTACGAGGTATCCCGTCAACTGAGGTCTTTCTTTGTTGCAGCTCGGTCGGATGAGCGAGCTTTGCCGTGCCTATCGCTTTTCCCCGCGCCGAATGGTGACATCTGTTAGCTTGTTGGCGTTGTAGATCGGGTACATCTTCCATCCCTCAACCCAGGGCTGCCGAACGACGTACTCCCGACGATGCCAGAGAAAAACCCACGGCGCCTCTTCGACGATCAACTTCTCGATCCGCGTGCAGAGCTGGTTCCTTCCTCTTTCGGATGATGCGGCTTCAAGGGCGTCGAGGAGTTGGTCAACTTTTTTGTTTTTGAACCGCACGCGGTTGCCCTCGGATGGCGAGTGAGATGAGTAGAAGCAAGGCCGCAGGAAGTTCTGAGCGTCGGGATAATCAGCCGACCAGGAAAGGTAAAAGATGTCCGGCTCACCCTTGTTGATAGCTTGCTTGTAAGCTGTCCACAACCGCTTTTTCAGAGAGACCTTTATCCCGATCTGTGAAAGGTCATGCTCTATCGCCGCAGCAATATTTTCGGCTTCTTTCTCCGCGCGGACGAAGAAACTGATTTCTCGATTGAAGTTGAATTTCGCTTGCCTCAAAAGAGCAACGGCTTTTTGTGGCGAGTAGTCGTATGGGGAAAGGGCGGTTGCGGATTGCAGTATCTTGTCAATCCTGTCAAGAATCTTTCGACAGGATAACAGGATAGAATCAAGAATCCTTATTCCGAAATCCGAACTCGCAAATCCGAAATCCGATCCCTCACCGCCTATAGGGGGAACGGGGCCGGCGGCAGGCACGGCTTGCCCTTCGAGAACCGTACGAATCACCCTTTGCTTGTTAATCGCATGGTTGAATGCTCTCCTGACAAGAGGATTGTCGAATGGCCGCCTCGAGCAGTTGAAGCCGAGGTAATGGGTGTTCAATCCCGTTTGTGAGAGAATGAATGGCTTCCATTCCGGATCGCTTTTGAATCTAACGAAAAACGCGGAGGGGATTTCGAGGACATCAATCCCGCCGTTCTCGAATTCGACCACAGCCGTGAAGTCCTGGGGGATGATACGGTAGGTAACGCCCTCGAGGGGGGGCTTGCCCTCGAAATAGTAAGGGTTGGCGGTCATGCGAATTGCTTCGTTTCGGCGCCACTCGGACAGGACGAAAGGACCCGTGCAGACTATCCTTTTCTTCAGTCTTCCGCCGGATTGCTCGACGTTCTTTCTGGAGATAACATAGCCGGTCGGCGTGGCAAGAAGGCTCAAGAACGCAGAGTGGGGGCGTGTGAGCCGGATGCGCAGTGTGTGACGGTCAACCGCTTCGACACCCACTCCCGAGGAGCCGGATGCGGGGTCGTAGTCCTTCGCGCCGGCAATCATCCCGAACAGCGTCCGGCGGGGCGAAAGTGTCCGAGGATCGAGGATTCTTTTCAGGGAGTAGGCTGCGTCTTCGGCAGTACAAGGAGTGCCATCGCTGAATCGAGCGTTCTTCCTCAGGTGAAACAGGTAGGTCAGATTATCCGGGGAGAGTTCCCATTTCTCGGCGAGGTCCGGCTGGAGCCGGTTCTTCTCGTCGAAACGCACGAGGCCGCTGAAGAGCTTCGCGGCAACCGTTCCACCGGAGACATCAACAATGTAAGCAGGGTCGAGCGTTGAGACATCCCCTCTCAGCCTCATCACCAGCACATTGGCCCCGTCTTCCTTCCTGCCGCAGCCTACCGTCGTAAGAAGGGATAGCGCCAGGCAGAAGATAGGCAGGCGCCGCGCGACAGCTTTGAAGCGTTTGCGGCAGGACACTGAAAGCAACGGCCATCTCTCCTGGAAATTCTCGTAGCTCATGGCGTCAAACTCAACGGGCGAAATAGATTCGCATCAAAGATATAGGCGAGGGAAGGGAGCCGTCAACCCAATTTCGTCGTAAGCATCTCGCCCGTTCTTCCTTTTTA
Source organism: bacterium (assembly GCA_013203085.1). Classification (GTDB taxonomy): domain Bacteria; phylum Auribacterota; class JABMQX01; order JABMQX01; family JABMQX01; genus JABMQX01. The sequence continues at coordinate 10,622 of JABMQX010000497.1, forward strand.
TCATGTTCACCTACCATCGGGGTCCCGATTCCTCGACATGAAGAGCGATCTCCGCATGAGTGCTCTGACGCGAACGGCGGGCGACCGCCTCTTCAAGAAATCGCTTCGTCAAATGCAACTCCGCCCGCATGATCAGATCGCGAATCATCCTCCGGAATTCGGAGACAGCTTCTACGGTTTTCGCAGACATGCGTGGCGCGAGAACAAACCGCTTTCTCGCCTGACTGCCCGTGAGCAAGGAGCTAATGAAGGATTTCTGACCTTCCTGATCCTCGCGGGCACGGTTTTTGTGCCTCTTTCCGTAATTTCAGGAGCGCAGAAGCAGAAGCGAATCCTGTGCGGCCTCGTGGGAGCGTATGCCGGGAGTCGCCGGGTAGCCAATGTCGGCGCCTTCGACCGCTGGAGCGAGCCTGCTTTTCATCTCTCATAAGCCGTGCCCGGAACTCTGTGCGCGGGCGACTAAGAGGAGGACCTGTTATGAAAACTCAGCAATCCGGGACCTTGGTTTCTTCCACATTCGGGTTATGGACATTTGCGGCGATGATTGTTTTCCTTCTGCCGCTCGGCGCCGTGGCGACAACTACCGTTGATGATAATATCGTCGCAGATGCGACGTGGTCTGAAGCGAGCTCACCCTACCTTATCACGGGAAGTCGAGAGGTCCGCTCAGGAGCGACTCTCACGATTGAACCGGGAGTGACTGTCCGGTTCGCGAACTGGCCCCACAGCCTCATCGTCAATGGCGTGCTGATTGCCGAGGGGACGGAGGGGCAGCCGATAACGTTCACTTCGGACGAGACCGTCAAGCAGAAGGGGCAGTGGAAGAGTCTGCGGTTCGAGACAGTCGAGTCAGGTGCGAGCCGCCTCAAACATTGCATCATCGAAGCGGGCGGCGCCCAGCAGGTCATCTGGAGCCTCCTGGGGATGATCCGTTGTTCCAACGGGGCGAACCCACAGATCTCGCACTGCGTCATCAGGGAAAGCTTCTCTTACGGCATCGGGCTGGAGAACGCCTCGCCTGTTTTGACGAACAACTTCATCAGCAACTGCGATCCGGATGCTGTCATTCTGGAGAACATTGAATCGGGATCGTCGTATCCAACGTGGTCGGGTAATACGTTTGAAGAGGGAGGCCACGTACTAATCGAAGGGGGCTTCACCTCAAGTGGAACGCTGGAGGACCCCGGAGCGCCCTACCTCATCACAGGAAGTCGAGAAATTCGCTCAGGGGTGGCCCTTACGATTGAGCCAGGAACAACCGTCCAGTTCGCGCACTGGTCTGACGAGCTGATCGTGGAAGGCATCCTGACTGCTGACGGAACAGCGGCTCAGCCGATAACCTTCACCTCCGACGAAACGGCCAAGCAGAGAGGGCAGTGGAGAAACCTGCGCTTCCAGACAGCCGAATCGAGCGGAAGCCGTCTGGACCATTGCATCCTCGAAGCGGGCGGGTCGGTCCAGGTCATCTGGGACGTCACTGGGCTTATTCACTGCATCAACGGTGCGTCCCCTGAGGTGACAAACTGCACACTGCAGATGAGCCAGTCAGACGGCATTTTCTGCTCGGGAGAGGCAAGTCCCGTTTTTCGCAATTGCAGCATTACCGACGTCGCCCGTTGGGGATTGTTGAACGACGATGCGAGTACTCTTGTTGATGCTCAGCAGAATTGGTGGGGGCATGGGTCAGGACCTCTCGATGATTCCAATGCCCCGGACCTCGCCCATCTCTACAATCCCGAAGGTATGGGATGCCCGGTCAGCGATAATGTGGATTACTCCGACTGGCTTGGCGCGCCCCCCACATTCCCCGAGGAACCTACTTACCCTGTCGTGGATTTTTCCGCAGACGCACGCACGGGAAGCGATCCTCTCCCGGTCCAGTTCCACGACCTCTCAACAAAGTCACCCACATCGTGGTTCTGGACATTTGGCGACGGGGGAAGTTCAACCCAGCAGAATCCGCAACACACCTACGAGAAGCCCGGACATTATAGCGTCACCCTTATAGCCCAGAACGGCAATGGGGCAGGCTCGGCCATGAAGCCCCGCTACATATGGGTCATCAAAGACGCCGACAATGCCGGTGCCGGCGACAGAATGGATGATGACTGGGAAATTGCATACTTCGGGACCACTGACCAGCCCCCGGACGGCGACTTCGACAAGGACGGGACAAGCAATCTCGATGAGTTTCTATCGGGAACCGACCCACGCGATGAGGAGTCCGTTCTGGCCATCACAAACTGGCGGAACGAAGCCGATGGTTTTGCCTACCTGAGCTGGGACGCGATCCAATCCAACCTCTACGAGGTTCAGTACAAAGTCATGCTTGAAGGCGATGGCGAGTGGCTGCCATTCACAAGGGTGGACATCACCCGCTCAACGGTATCCATCGGCTTGCCCACAGAGGATTTCGACAGCCGCTTTTATCGCGTCGCACTTATTCCTCTGCCGTAGGTCCGGTCCGGCCGCGGAAGCGCCCTCGGAGGACATCCTTGCGCCAGCCTCTCTCTGCTACCTCCGGCGTCAACTGGCAGAATCGTCTCGCTTACCGACCGGGGATTCTTTTTATCCAACCTTCATTTCTGCCGGGGGGCCCATGCGACGAGGAGAGTATGGCGCTGGACCCGCCGGCGCCTCACCTGATTTCTCCACCGACGGACGATTACATCCCCTGTTGGGGTCATCTCTCACAGTAGCCAACCGGACCCAGATTGTGTCAGGGTGCGGCTGTATTTGAGTGGCACATTGTGAGTGCGATTTTCCGCAGAGGGCAAACTCGCCGATTATCTCGCCCTTTCAAGGCTTGTGATGCGAACCGAAGCCCTGTTCCCAGGGCGCCGCCCTGGGCTATGTTCCTGTGCCCTTTCAGGGCGAGAAGGGGGGTGCCTCAGGGTCGTCGTCCTGCTGGCTCTGGGCGGTGTTTGAAGCCTGATTCATGCAAAGGGAGCGCAAACCGGAAAGCCCCGAAGGGGCGCCATAGACCCCGAATGCCACGGAAACGCAGCCACACCCTTGTGTCAGACATCGGTTGCCGCGGCAGAGACATTGATGGTAGAGTTACCGCAGGCGAAGGCTTCGTTCAGGAGGAACTGAAGTGAGAACTCACTCATTTGCCCGGCTGAGCGTAAAACTCTGGATCGAAATCGGGAGGGAGAAGGATGAAACGATTTCTGACATTGCCGCTGCTGCTGCTGGCGACCTCGGCTCTGGCTGCTGACGTGCTTCAGGAGATGGCAAAGCGTGGCGAGGTGACCTATTCGAACGTTCCCAGAGAGGTATTGGCGTTTTACTACCCCTGGTACGGCACCCCCGACTTAGATGGGAATTGGGTTCATTGGGGGAAGCCCGATTTCGAGAAGAAGGACCTGCCAGCCTCTCTGAATTATCCGATCCTGGGGCCATATTCGAGCCACGACCCGAAGATTGTGAAAGAGCACATGCGGATGATGAAGGATGCTGGCGTTACGGGAGTGGTCGTTTCGTGGTGGGGGCAGCGGGATTTTACGGACCGGGCGATGCCCCTGATCCTCCAGCAATGCGCCAGCCACGGAATGAAAGCCACAGTTTACTACGAGCGTGTGCCCAAGCTGAATGATCCGGCGACGGCTGTAGCGGACTTCAATTACATCAAGAAGCAGTACGGTTCTCATCGGGCGTTTCTGCGAATCGGCGGCAAGCCGGTTGTTGTGGTGTACGGGCGGGCGATGGGACAGCTCAGCCTCCCGCAATGGGCAGACGTCGTCAACGACACCTCGGTCGTGGCGATTGCCGATGGCTATTCCCCCGCAAACGCGATGGTTTTCGATGGAGTGCACACGTACAACCCCGTAGGTACTTACGCCAACAAGTCCCTGGAGGAAATCCGTGTCATTTCGAATGAGGCGTCTCGCAACTGGGTCCGCCTGGCGCGGGAACATAAGAAGATTTCGGTAGTGACGGTTCTGCCGGGGTACGATGACACAAAAATCCGTTCGCCGGGGCTGAAACTCGACCGGTTCGAGGGCAAGCTTTACGACATTGTTTGGGAGGAGGCAATTGCGGCAGACCCGGACTGGGTCTTTATCACCACTTTCAACGAGCTTCACGAGGGGAGCGAGATCGAGCCTACCCTCGAGCTGGGAGACCTCTATCTTCGTAAAACAGCCCTCCACGCGAAGCGGTTCATGAAGCGACCTCCGGTGAAAGTCTCGCCGGGGAGTCCATCAAAAGGGGGGAAAGTGTCCCCTGCGGAATGGAGTGCCCTCGCTCGGCGCTATCGCGGTGTGAAAATAGGGGTTTTCGGGGATGTGACGTTTACGGCGGTGCATCTCAGGCGGCTCGGTTTCAAGCTCGAATTCCTATCCTGGGAAGATATCGCTTCGGAGCGTGTGTTAAGAGTAATAGAATACCCCTTGCTCTACTTCTGCGGCTCGGAGAGATACGTTCGCACGGTGAAGGAGCAAGGGGACGTCATCGCCTCACTCAAGCGGTATTTGGGCAACGGCGGTGTCATGTTAGTCGTGCCACAGATGCCTTTTCCGTTCTTCTATGACGAGACGGGGCGGGCGAGAAACGCCAGCCGCGAGCTTGGTTTGCCCATCCTCGGGGCCAGTACGAGGTCATCCGGCAGCGAACGTGTCGGAGGATTCGAGTCCCCACCAGCCGGGGTGAAACTGCGGTTTCGTGTCAACGTGAAGGCGCTTCCGCATCTGCCGAGGATTGTGAAGTTCCCGGAGTCGGGGGACCTCAGGTTCCGGCCCGTGTCGAACATTGGCTTGCCCGATGGAGTCGTATATGTGCCGCTTTTTCGCGCGGTGGATGCTCGCGGCGAATGGTATGGCGACGCCGGCGCCTATATCGAGCGCACCCTCCCAGAGAAGGGAAAAGCCAGGCTGCTCTATGTGTGGTTCCGCATGCCGGACATTGTACCGGCGGATGATCTCTACCACGACCTCCTTTCCTCTCTTCGCCCGAAGTTGAAAACGATTCGCTGAGCTCAGGATTCAGGGGCGCTCTGGAATAACGAAACGACAGTCGCCGCCGAAGCCGAATTAACCCCCTTGAGGGGTCCCAATACGAACTGCCCTCGAGAATTCCGCAAAGTCGAAGCTATCCTTGCTGTCCCATTAGAACGTGAGCTCTGAAAAGGACACCTCAATCTCCGTAAGCGTGAAGGCCGGACAGCAGGTAGTTGACCCCAAAGTACGTGAACAGGACGAAAAGAAAGCCTATCATGGACAGTAGCGCCCTGAACGTCGGAAGGGATTTCGCCTTCACACCGAGCCATCCTCCGGAAAAGCGCACGTGCAGGAAAAACGCGTACACCACCCAAGTGATAAGAGACCATGTCTCCTTCGGGTCCCAGCCCCAATACCTTCCCCATGCCACGTTTGCCCACACTGATCCCGTGATGATGCCGATGGTCAAAAAAGGGAAACCGAAGGCGATGGTTTTCGAGACGAGGATCGAGAGGACCGACCTTTTTCCCTCGCTGCGAACTCCCCTCGCATTAAGCACAGCCACCAGCGCCGCGGAGAGCAATCCTGCCACAACGAAACCTGCCGCGATCAACCATATTGTCGTCCGGCCACCGACTTTTGGTATGATTCCGTGTTTCCTGCCCAACCCATAGACCAAGCCGCCGACAAGCCCGAGTATCGAAAGCGACGTCAGAAATGCCGAGACCTTTCGCAGAACCCCCTTCTGCTTCAGAAGGAAGACCGAAGCAACCACGTAGGATACGGCGAAGGCTGCATAGCTGACGAAGCAGAAAACCACATGCAGAGTAAGCCACAGGCTGTTTTGCAGGGCGGGCATAAGTGGGTCAATTGCCCAATCAAACAGGTTTGCGTAAGCCATCGCCAACAAAGCGAGTAACGAAGCCCCCGCTCCGACCGCTTTCGGTGAATAGAGCAGTTCCACGATAATACAAGTAACCGCGATGGCCAGACTGAAAAAGACCAGCGTTTCAAATGAGTTAGCAAAAGGAGGTCGCTCCCCTTCCACCCATCGCCACCCCACGAAGAACGCCTGAGACAGCCCCCCGGCGATCAAAAAGGAAATCGCCACAGCCCGGAAGCCCTTTTTGTGACTTGCGTAGTAAACGGCGAAAACCAACACCGCCGCGAGATACGCCACCTCCGCGACATTGAAAAATACTCTCGTTGCTGACATAAGCTTCTTTTTTCTCTCTATTTCGTAGCCATCTTCCGGGCTCGAATCGCTCAGGATGATTGCGCGCTATTCCTATAACACATAAAACACCTTGTTTGTCCTATTTTTTCCTCATTTTCGTAAAGGGGAGCTGTTGGACGTTCGTTTAACCTCTCAACCTCTTGTTTCGGGTCTGGCTACATTCGAGTGGGTGGGTTTGCAAAGGGTAACGCCGCACCGCCGTGGCGAGGCAGTCGCGGGGGCAGAACGGTAAGAGAGCTTAACGCAGAGGAGCAAAGGCGCAGAGAGGAACATGAGAAGGACCCCGTCCTCGCCTGCCGTGGTATGGACATCTTGCCCGTGATTCCCACGGGAGGTCAGGGCTCCCATCTATGTAACGCCGCCATCTCGGCGGCAGTCCCGAGGGCGTCTCGCCCTCTTATTCTTGTCTCAGCCTTTGCGTCTTTGCGCCTTTGCGAGAAGTTTCCCCGGTCCCGTACCCATCTATGTAACGCCGCCGTCTCGGCGGCAGTCCCGAGGGCGTCTCGCCCTCGGCGGGGGCATGGGAGCCCCGCGAGGCATAGCCGGCAAGATGCCGGCGTTACGCGGTATCTTTCCGCCTTTGCGCCTTTGCGAGAGGTCTCTTCTCTCCCGCTTCTCTCGCCAAGACGGTAAGCACCAGGTCCATTCTGTTACCCTATCGGAGAACCTCTTTTGAAACGCTATGCGTGACCGCATTTGCGAGTTCATGCACTAAGTGGGGTGGGCATCCTGGCCCACCACGCCCTAAAAGCAGCCAAACGCATATTCGGAGTCCCCGATTTCCGATACTACGCCCTTGCCGATGGCATAAAAGCCTTTCTGGGGGGCTGTGAAGCTCCATTTCAGGGATGCAACGCTCAACCGCGAGCCGGTCCGCAGCTAATGCTGCCAACATGACCAACTTTTTGGGGAAACTCCTGTCGGAAAAAGCTCTTGACAGAGTCTTCATGTTTGTTAGTCTTTGGGAGGTAAATGGAGTGGTCTGGCTTTTATTATGCGCAGGGGGAATGCTTGGGTCTGACCATTATGTACTCCAGGGAGTGCTCTACGAAACGGCGGGTTAAGCCGTTGGGGCCCAGCCAAGCTGAATGATCTTCATGTGATTGGGGAGGTGCAAAATGTCTTCTTTTCGATTCCACTCTTCATGTTGTTTGTCGTTAGTTGTCGCCATCGTGTTTCTCTGCTCCTGCGGAGTTTGGAGCCAGGAGGTTCTGGTAAAACAGAACTCGCTGATGGTGTATCAGGACAACACCTCTGCCACGGGGGTGGACGGGACGTGGTTCGATGAGCAGTTTTACGATTCTGAGTGGCTTGAGGGTCAATACGGCGTCGGTTATGACACCAACGGCGACGCCGACGCCTTGCTTCAGACAACCGTTGGCGATTACACACGCTCAGTTTACACGCGGGCGTATTTCACAGTTGCGGGAGAGGTTACCAACGTCTTCCTCGGCGTGGATTTCGACGACGGTTACGTGGCATGGATTGACGGAGTAGAGGTCTATCGGGATAACATGCCGTCAGGAGACCTCGTCGGAGACAGCAATGCGTCGGTGAACCATGAGTCGAGCAATGGGAGCGTTCCGAATCACGAGCCTCTTCGCGACATCTCGGCAGTAGCTGCGGACCTTCTGATTCCTGGCGACCATGTTCTGGCAATAGGTGTTTGGAACATCCACGGAACCAGCAGCGACCTGGTCCTCGTTCCCCGCCTTTCCATCAATGAGCCGACTGAGATTATCAAGGGACCATATCTCCAGAACGTCGGCCTTGACCACATAACCGTCATGTGGGAGACGAGCACTGAATCGCCGAGCCGCGTGGATTACGGAGCGACGCAGGAATATGGCCAGTCCGTGGGAGACCCGACGCCGGTGACCATCCATGAGGTTACCCTTACGGGTCTTGTGCAGGCAACGCAGTACACCTACAAGGTCACTTCGGGTGATGTAAGCAGCTTGGACAACACCTTCTGGACAGCCATGACAGCGGATACCGCATTCCGATTCGTTGCTTATGGCGACTCGCGGGACGGTTCCGACAACTACGAGTTTCACCAGGACCATTGGGCTGTGGTTAATGCCATCATCGCCAGTGACCCCGACCCGGACTTCGTCCTTCACACCGGCGACATCGTTTACAATGGCGGCAATTACGGCGAGTGGGGTCCCCAGTTTTTCGCGCCAGCCGCCGACCTGATGAAGAGCACGACGATGTTTCCCTCCATCGGGAATCACGAGTACAACCGCGACGCCACCGCCCAAACCTACCGCGATTTGTTCTCTCTCCCGTCGGAGAATGAGCGGTGGTACTCCTTCGATTACGGCAACAGCCACTTCATCTGCCTCGACGACAACTCAGTGAGCTACTACCAGTCGGGGACGGAACAATACAATTGGCTTGTCTCCGACCTGCAATGGGCGACGGATCCGAACAATCCCAACCCGCCGCAATGGATTTTCGTTTTCTTCCACATCCCGCCTTACACCTGCGTGGACAATCATTCCGACGATACCGATGTGCAGCGAGAGCTCGTGCCGCTCTTTGAGGAATACGGCGTGACGATGGTCTTCAAC
>JABMQX010000045.1 GCA_013203085.1 bacterium
CACGCGATGGCGAGGAAATTCGTCGTCGTTTGCCCATCCAGTGCGGCTATCGCCACCCATGAGGAAGGTCCCGGCGGGGATACGGATCAATTCCATGATCGTCTTCCCGTCAGGCAAGACGATGGCAGTCGTATCAGCGTCCGGGAACTTCGGTGGCTGGCCGGCGGTAACCGTCGGCGGCTTCTTGCGAACGGAAGGCTCAGCTATTTGGGCTGCGGGCTCTGCTGGGACCAAACGCAGGTCATCGCAATAATAGCCATTGTAGTCGGTGCGAACGTCTTCGCGGGACAAATGCCCGACAATCCCTCTTTCGTCCGATATGCCGCCGGTGGCTCGCGGCTGTTGCTGCATCGCGACTCCGACCGCAACGGTCTCGGCCTCAGCCACAAAAGTGACGGAGGTATCTTGCCATTCACCGTTACAGTCATCGGAGGCGACTGGAAAATCGGTTCTGCCGGCTGGGTCCACCACCAGCCGACACCATGATTGGTCCCTGCTGCCGTCTGCCGAGTGTGCGAACAGACGACCACTGAACGTCCACCGGGAGCCCTTTGCCACTGGAACTCGCTGATAAATGATCTCACGGGCGCCCGCGTAATGGTAAACGTGCTCTCCGCCGAACATGAAGTCGCCCGATACCGGCGAGACGCGCCTGGTGGCGGCGACAACGTTCATCCCATCACAGAGATACGCACGATCCCAGCCCACCGCATCGCCGGACTCGAAGCCTCCATTGATAAGTTGGCTTTGGTTGTCGTCGGTTTTTTTGTGGATCACTTTGCCTGCTAATGTTTCTCCCAAGACGAAGATGACCGTGGCCGAACGGCCTGCCAAGACTCGAAGGTCCCCGATGGAAGCGCTTTTCGATCCGTCGCTTGTTTGCAGCGCATAAATTCCTTCCGGCACATCCTGTATCCGGAACCTGCCATCCCCGGCGGTCCGGGCCGCAAAGCCCCATGGACTGGTCGTCACAATAGCGTTTTTGACTGGCTTGTCCTTGCCGTCAGCGACGCGCCCCTCAATAGTGCCCATGGGGATGGGAACATTTTGCAGAGTGATGTCATCAAAAAGACACCACTTGCGGACGTCGCTGAGCAACTGTGAGCCGTGCAGCAAGAGGCAGGCGATTTCACCTTTTGCCCGAGCGGCTACCGATATCTTTGACCAGTGGTCGTGGCTGTGGGGGAACATGCGGGCGCCCCAGCAGTGAGGAAAGTGAAAGTTTTGGTGGCTGAAGTCCGTGGTCCACACCTCGCCTTCCTCCGGATGCAGCTTCATCAAAAACGTGCCGACCGTGTTGATTCCTATCCGGGCCTTCACCTTGTCCACATAGCCCTGCTTGTCGAGACCGTAAGTGTTGAACCAGGCCGACAACCGGTACCGATAACCCGGAACGAGTCCGCCAACTCGCATGAGTGCCCCACTGTTGGCGCCTCTGACCATGCCGGCCATAAACTCGCCGGTATGCCCTCGAACACCCTCGGTACCTGTGGGATACACATCAAATCTGTCCTTGAATCCTGCAGGGTCCCAGCTCACGTCTCGCCACGGTTCAAGCCTGCCGAACTCGAATCCGGCGTTGGGCACGTCAATACCCTCCCCCCGGCCGGAGCGGACGTGAGATGGGCGTGCATGAACCGTCTCAGCAAGCTCCGGCGTGCTGATGCCCAGCCCCGGATCGAACCGCACACGCTTCGAGGAAATCGGCGGGGCTGTCTTCTTGTAAGCAATATAGCCCTGCAACTTCCCACCTCGGCCCGTGACACACTCCACGAAGATGCGGAAGCCTTTGCTGAAGACAAGTTCCGGCATGTGAATGGGTGTGCCATCGGGCGCCACCAGACTCAGCAATTCTCCGAGTGAACACACAATGAACGGTGTCTGCCCACCGTCCCAGTAAAGGAGAACCATCAACTCTTCGAGTGTCTCTTGACTTTCCGCGGATGGGACAAGATGGATCTCCGTGATCTCACCTGTGGTATCCCGAACGTCTGCCAGGCATACCTGGTGCTTCCGGTACAACGTGACATCCACGTGGGTTCTTTCCGTGGCGGATTGCTCTGCCTCTCCCCTGGCTGGGGCCGCGGCGACGCTCATCATCACTGCAAAAGTCAGCAGAATCTTTATCTTCATGAAAGTTCCCTTCCTTCAAAACACGCGTCCTTGCATTTGTGATTGACACTTCCTTCATCACCGCCTTTATCGGGCACGCCCGTCAAGCGCACCTGTGGCGGCGGTGGCGCAACGCCGTGTC
>JABMQX010000498.1 GCA_013203085.1 bacterium
GAAGCGACTTCCCACTGTCTTTAGCACGTGCTCAGCGCCCTTGCCGAGAACGACGATCTGCGGTGAGATGCCCGCTGCACGATAGGTCTCGATGCTCCTGACAATCACCGGTCGCCCTCCGACTGGCAGACAGGTCTTGTGAGTGCTCGTCAGACCTATTCGCGTTCCCTTGCCGGCCGCCAGAATGATGGAGCAGATTGCTCTCTTCTGCGTCATTTTTTCCCTGCCTCCCTGCCTCAGAAACTCTTTCCGTATGCCTCCCGAAATCCATCGCAAACCTTCACACCCTTCCGGAGACGCCGGGTAAAAAAGCACTCCGGTGTATCTTCTGTCCGGGAACAGAAAGGTATTTCCTCTGATTCGTCGGCGCTATTCACTTCCCGAAGATATGATCTGCCGGGCGATGCTCTCGCGGGCGGCGAACAGACTCTCCGGGTGCTCTTCCCACTCCCACCAACTCCGTGTTATGCGGAGCACTTCCTTTTCGACAGCCTTGCGGCCAGCCGCTTTCTCCAGCAGCGAGAAGTATTCGTAATCCTCCATTCCTTCTCGAATATTCTTCAAGCGAATGCTCGCCACAGGCCCCTCGAATCCGGCATCTTTTCCCGGATAAACGAGGGCCCCCTCGCCATTGTACGCCAACCGAAAGCTCGGCTGGTCCAGCCACGGGTCTTTCACCTGTTCCCAAAACACCGTCGTCCAGTACAGCAGCCCGACGATGTGATAACGATAATTCGCCCACAACGCGATTCGGTAATTGAGGACGGGCAAGTCCATTTGCCACCACAGGGGTTGGCCCTTTCCCTGACACAGCGCCGTGTATGACCACAGCATTTCCCCGGCGGCGAGCCTCGCGGCAGCAGTTTCTTCGTCATGCAGTGGCCATAGCGGCACCCAGATGTCAACCGCCCCGTACAAGTCTCCCCAACTTGCATTTGACGTTTTCGTCTGCTCCGTGCAGAGAACCTTGATCTCAGGATTAGCCTCGTGGACGAGCGCCGCTTGCCGCCTCACCTCTTCGTATGCTCCGGCGTCGTTCGGTTCGTCAAGAATGTACACGTATGCGCCGTCCGCCCACCCGTTCTCCTTTAAGTAGCTGTACGTCGAGGAAAGAAATCTCTTGTTCTTCTCCCGGTTCGCTCCGAGCGGGTCCGGGAAAGCCCTGAAACGCATCTGAAAAGCGTTGACGTGGAGCTCCGCCATGTGCTCCTTCAGCGGTTCGTGCGTCTTGCTGGTATCTATGCTGCCGTCCTGTTTGACGTCCGGGTAGAGGTGGGAAGGTACAGGTGGGGTAATCCTGTGCTCCGCCATCATATCACAACATCGCTGTTCTATGGCCTTCGCCTTCTCCGAGCCGGGCTTTGCGTCGAACCATTTCAGAATCCGCCCGAAAGTGCCGAAGTGGCTTTTCACCGTCGGAGTCTCCGGCAACGTGAAATCCCACACAGTCAAGTTCAGCGGCACGTGCACCGGCTCGTGTCTCCGGGTTCTGACGGTTATGGTTGCCTTGTATTCCCCGGCGGGAGTGTCCCCCGGGACGAAGACATCCACCCAAAAGGGTTGATTGAAGCCCGGATAGATCGTGCATGGCACCGCATCGTACTTCGCACCGTCCTGGTTTGACCCACGATTCCAGGGCTTCAGGTCTGCGCCGTCAACAGGATTGAGAAACGGAATTAGCGCGTCCGGATAGAGGCCGGGGGAGGTCGTGCAGCGATAACTCGGCCTGCGGACATGCACGTAATGTTCGCGGAAAAGCGTGATGTGCTGACTTCCTATAGTGGCCCCGCCCGCCGATTTCAGGGAACTTGCCTGAAGCGTTACCCTCTCCAGAGTTTCCCCTTCGGCGCGAACGACAATCTGAAACGGTTCATACTCGTTGCGGGCAGCAGAGATTCTGGCGTCCCGCCGCTGCCCCGGTGGGTCGTCTGGAAGGACTCGCGTAGTCCCGTGCGTCACCCAAACTTTGATCTCACCGCAGGACCAATCGGCTTTGCCAAAAATGCATCCGATAACGGCAATCCCCATCAGCGCGGCCTTCAACCCTCTTATTAACCTGTCGCCCATACTCAAACCTCCCTTTCCCCCATAAAGGTTTCTGCTTCCAAGCTCCCCGGGCGCCCTCTCGCTCCAGTCGAAGCATATACTTTCCTTTCCAAAAGGTCAACAAAACATGCCATCTCCAAGGTGCGAAGAATTCCTTGTTCCTCAGAGCTGGCCATTTCCTCGAGCGGCGGCCCGGCTTGCCGGCACGTGGCGATGGATGATCGCCAGAGAGTTTTGGGATATCTCGCGGATCAGTCTTTTGACTCGCTTGTGTTCCTCGACCCATTCTCTCACCTCCTCCACCATATCCTTGGGCACGTGGACTGTCCGGGTCTTTCCATTGACCTTGTAGGTCAGCACGTGCGCTGTGTGAAACTCTCCCCGTGCGCATTTGCAGTTGGGAGGACTCGCCTTAGATGAGCTATAGGTTAGGCCGGAAGGCAGTGAATCCTCGACAAGCTGGGTATGAAAAGATAGTGCTCCTCCTTATGTGTAAGCGTCGGCTGCATCACATGTTATCGCACAGATTTGGGCGTCCTCGAGAAAAAGGTTGGAAAGCGGAGCTGAGGAGTGTAGCCTGTATAGACTTTCAAAAACCGGTTTGTAACAGCGTGCCTTGGGCATACGACAGATTAAGCACTGGAAACCTGAACGGCTGCATCCCCTCCAAGAAACACCCATACAATAAGATAAGGAAACAACAACCATGAGAAAATCTCTAACTTTGAAATCAGCGTTGTTAGTCTCGGTCATTCTTTTGTCTAACCCTGCCTTTTCCCAAGGGGCTCAAGCCGCGCTTAAAGGAGGGTGTGCAAAGGTGAATATCACCCCTCCCCTGGGTATCCCTCTTACTGGCTC
>JABMQX010000046.1 GCA_013203085.1 bacterium
CGGTTGAATCTCGCTGATTTCGACACCTCTTGTCTTTATCAGCGTTCATCAGCGGTTCACCCCTCCTCTGCGCTCTCCGCGCTCTCTGCGCTCTCTGCGGTGAGTTCCCCCGGAGACTGAGCCATTGTCCCTTGGGGCACATTACGCTTGACACGGCTGAGGGGTCTGGCATAATGAGAGCCGCATAGAGGGACACAGCGCTTTCGGAAGAAGCAGTCAAACGTCTGGGGGACAGACCAATGACCGGGCCGAGACGGCCGCTGCGACTTCTCAGGGGCCATGATGGCCGCCGAGCCATCGTGCAGACGGCGGGGAAAGTGACAATTTCCTTCCGTCTTACCTTGCGCTCCCGGCGGTCCATGACAACGTCTTTAGGGGGGAGTTGTAAAATCGTGGATTCACACGACAGAGGCGCACACTCAGCGGCATCCTCAGCACTCGGTTACTTGTACCAGGTGCGGTATGCATTGCTTGAAGCTCTTCGCCGTCTATGCAAGGGGCAGGAGTTCGCGGTCTCTATCGAGACACTGGACGATGTTGTGTTTGAAGAAGCAGGGGAGGCACCGGAGCTGCTTCAGACCAAGCATCACTTGTCAAGGGCTGCCGATCTTACGGACGGCTCCCCCGACCTTTGGAAGACCATTCGTGTTTGGTGTGAGGCCCACACGGCCGGTCAGGCGCCTGATGGAGCACTCTTCTTTCTGGTCACGACGTCCCACGCTCCTGATGGCCATGCCGCGCACTATTTAAGGCCCGGCACATGCAGAAATCCCGAAAGTGCCATGCAGCGGCTGAACTCGACTGCGGACTCCTCCAGCAATCAGAGCAACGCTCCAGCATATGAGGCATATCGATCATTGAATCTGGAAGAGCGGAAGAAGCTACTGGAATCGGCGTTCGTTGTCGAAGCAGCCCCGAACATTCAGGACCTCGATGCTGAACTCAGAGAGGTGGTCTACATTGCCGTAGAACAGCGGTTCCTTGAGTCCTTCCTTCAGCGCCTTGAGGGATGGTGGTATCGACGGGCAATCAAGCATCTTCTCGAGACCAACCCCGCGCCGATCCTGAGCGAGGAACTCTACGCCGAAACGACATCGTTACGTGAGCAGTTCAAGGAAGAGAGCCTGCCGATTGACGATGACATCATGAGCGCAAGCGTCGATGCGTCCGGCTACCAGGATCGCCTCTTTGTTCGCAAATTGCGACTGATCGAGATTGGCAACAGGCGCATCTTCCACGCAATCAGGAACTTTTTCCGGGCATTCGAGCACAGGTCGCGCTGGGTTCGCGAAGACCTTCTTCTCGTCGGCGAGTTGGAGCGGTACGAAGAACGGCTTATTGAAGAATGGGAGATCCCTTTCGAGCAGATGCGAGATGAACTCGGTGAGAGTGCAACTGAAGATGCAAAAAAGCAGGCGGCGCAGCTACTGTACAAATGGGTTGAAACAGAAACGCATCCGCAAATTAGGACCGGCGTTACTGAGCCGTCGATCTCACGCGGTACGTACCAAATGCTTTCCGACTTGCAGCGTGTGGGGTGGCATGTAGAGTTCAAGGAGCGGCTTCGCCAGTTGCTTGAAATTCGGGAGGCCATATCATGAAAAGCTGGGCAGTGCGCCCCAAGGAAGAGGCGTATCTTCTCAACCCAGCTTTCTGCTGCACAACATTGGCGGCAGCGGTTCGGGGCTATTCGAGTGCGAGGAAAGAGGGCGTACCCTTTCCCCTTCTCTTTATGGTTCCTCCGATTGTCCTGCACAAGCCCACTCGTGATGCGCTCCCACGAAGCGCACGCACGTCTATTCCGGCATGGTTGCAGGAGAACCCGGCGGCACGGGTCCTGTTTTACGAACGGCTTGTTTCCCTGAAGCCGTACATCAAGGAAGCTATCCAGTTCGGCATGTTGCTTGACTGGATTGTGCCGCGAGGAGGAGGCGTTCTCGAAACAACGCTCAGCGAAAGAGAGATCAACCGAGCAATTCGCACACTAACCGACGAAGCGTGTGTGTGCGTAATGCGTGCCCGATTTCTGGGAAAGTGGTTCGCGGCGGCAGGAGCCGCGCATACCGTGATGGCCTTTTGGGGGGTCCGCCCATGAGCTTCCAAATTCTTGATATCGTCCTTTATGGCTTCAACCGGGAAAAGCGGGTTCTGGGTCTGAAGCCAGGATGCCTCAACATTATTACCGGAGCATCAAAGACGGGAAAGACAGCCCTTATTGAGATCATGGACTACTGCCTCGGCTCTTCGAAATGTGGGATACCGGAAGGGGTCATTTGTCAGAACGTTGAATGGGTGGGGCTCCGGCTTCACCTTACGGAGGGGCAGGCATTCACCGCGCGACGGCTGCCCACCGCTGGACAGCCTGCATCGTCGGACGTGTTTTATGCTGTTGGTAAGGAGGTAACTGTTCCCGAGTATGCGGCGCTGGCTCAAACGACGAACCCTAAAGCACTGGAAGGACTCTTGACTGCACACGCCGGCATATCTGAGAACGTACACGAGCCGCCGCCAGGGCAGACCAGAAGTCCACTCACCGCGAACATTCGTCATGCGCTGTTCTACTGCTTCCAGCAGCAGAGCGAAGTCATCAGCAACAGACATCTCTTCCACAAGCAAAGCGAGCAGTTTATTCCCCAGGCCATCAAAGACACCATGCCATACTTTCTCGGTGCGGTGGATGATGAGCACGTTGCAAAGATGGACGAGTTGCGGAGGCTTCGCCGTGAACTTCGTGGTCTGGAAAGGAAGCTGGCCGAGTATGAGGGGGTGCGCGGTCGTGGTATCTCTCGTGCGCAGGGCTTGGTTTCGGAGGCGGTCGATATCGGTCTTCGGCCTTCTGGAACGGTATCGGAGGAATGGGAGGAGTGCGTAGCTTTGCTGAAAGACATTCATTCCGAGCCATTGCCAGAGGAGGAGGAAGAGATTACCGCCGAAGGTGAGGAGTATGAACGTCTGCAAAGAGAGCGGCAGCAGCTCACGCAAGAGTTCCATCGGATCAAGGAGCAACTACAGGCCGCGCAAGCTCTCTCGTCAGACCGCGAGGGCTATTCCCGTGAAGCAGAGGCGCAACTGGCTCGCTTGCGGAGCATGGAGTTGTTCGAAGAGAAGGAGGGCGTGGATCATGGGATTTGCCCCCTTTGCCAATCGCAACTGGACGAAAACCAGATACCACCTTTCATCTCGGATTTACGGGAATCGGTCAATGAAATGAGGGCGCAAATGCGGTCCGTGGAGGAACGTTCCCCGCAAATGCAGAGCGTGGTACGCACGTTGGAAGGACGCCTTGAGGAAGCACGACGCAAGCTACGAGGGAACCGAGAGGGGCTGGAAGCGCTCCAGGCGTCAGATCGGAGGCTTCAAGCGTTGCGGGATCGGGCGGCCAGGCGAGCACACGTACTGGGAAGAATTGGCCTCTACCTGGAAAGCCTGCCCGCGCTTGAGGACACCAGCGATCTTAAGCGTGAGATGGAAGAGTTGCGGGGGCAAATACGCCAGCTTGATGAAGAATTGAGTGATGACGCGGTCCGAGATCGGATTGAATCCTGTCTTTCGATACTCTCTCGTGACATGAGTGGATGGGCACGCGAGTTGCGGCTGGAGCATTCAGAGCATCCGCTCCGCCTTGATTTGAAGCGCCTTACGGTAGTAGCTGACTCCGACGAAGGCCCCATCCCCATGGAGCGTATGGGTAGTGGTGAGAACTGGGTGGGCTACCACCTGGTCTCGCACTTTGCCCTTCACAAATGGTTCGTCGGACGCAACAGGCCAGTACCTCGATTTGTATTCATAGACCAGCCCTCACAAGCCTACTTCCCTGAGGATCAGGACTGGGAGCAAGCTGGCGAACGTGAGCGCGGTGAAGACCGTGAGGCCGTAGGCAGGATGTACCAGCTTGCGTTGGAAGTTGTTAAGCAGTTGTCCCCAGCATTCCAAGTAATCATTACCGACCACGCGAATATCGATGAGCCGTGGTTCCAGGAGTGCATCGTTGAGCGGTGGCGGGAAGGAGGGAAACTCGTTCCCCCGGAATGGGCAAAGAGATAGGAAAGGTAACAATGGTCTCTAACAAGGCGCTCGACCGGACAGCAATTCCGCTGCGCTCCGTTGCTGCCTCTGACCTTTGTCTTTATCCTTTCACTTCTTTTCCTTTCTGTCCATTCCGGTAATACTTGTGCAGAAATTCGTTCATCAACCGGCAACTTTGTCGCCGCCGCATTGCGCGCTGTCTCGCTGAAGGGGAACTGAAACGTCCCCGCGAAGCGGAAGATGGGTTTGCCCAGCGCTCATATTAGCACAGAGGGGTGGATCGTTCAGAGATACGCTCCACAGCCTCTACTTATCGGGCAATTCGACCATGCCTTGAGCGAAGGCTTTGCCCATCTTGTAGTAGATGCGGGCGTTTCCGTCGGCGGTTCTATGATAACCATCTGAATCTCTCCTAACATACTGATTCTAGGTCAGTTAGCCGGCCTTTGACACCGACCAGTGGGTTTTTCACTCCCTTCCGCCAACGGTTCATTCCTGAGTGGAAGCCGTTCACTGAGCAGTGGAGCCGGTTCATTCCAGAGTGGAAGCCGTTCACTCCACAACGGGACCGGTCCGTTCCACCAACGGCTCGCTGGTGCATTTCCTTACATACTCTCCTACGGATCAAAACCATCAAGTGCTCGGCGCGAACCGCCAGGGACGCGTAGGTACGCCCCTCGTTGTCGCTGAACTCGACCACGAAAACGCCGGGAGCGAGCGCTTCCACCAGTGTACCCACCTGCCCCCGGCGCAACCCACGCGGGGGCAACCCCTGCGTTACTCTCCTTTTCCCTTCTTCCCTCCCACGTCTCTCTATCCGCCCGGAAGTGTCATGATGAAAGCGGGCTGCCCTCCAAAGCCGGGAGACCTTCACTGCAGGAAAAGTGAGGCGTTATCACACTCCACAGCTACACCGGGTTGACGCAAGGGGAAACTACGTGTAGCATTAGTAGGTGAAGGACAATGTGGTGGATAGGAATGTGCGATTCCGTTCTCCTGGCGGTAAGACTATGCGGATAGACCAGTTGACAGCCGGCTTTTCCAAGGGAGATGCCATCAGCGGCATCGCGGCGGAGCATCAAAAGCTGTTCCGAAGCTGGGGGTACGCATCGGAGATTTATGCCATACCTCAGTTCACGAGTCCGAGGATGCGGGGACTTTGCGCGGACTACCGGGAGTACCGCGAATCCGGGGACCCGCGAGACGTTATCCTTTTCCACTTTTCCATCGGAGGGCAACTCATCACATTCTTTGGGAGCCTGAAATGCCGCAAGGTGCTCTTTTATCACAATATCACTCCGCCGGATTACTACACCGCGGTGGACCCGGACGCGGCGAGGCGCTTGCGCGAAGGATACGCGAGGCTGGAGTCGCTACGCGAAAGCATTGACCTCGCTGTTGCAGTCTCCGAGTTCAATAAGGAGGGGCTTGTGGCGGCGGGCTACCAAAACGTGGAGGTCGTGCCTCCGCTGGTCAATTTCGGTTCCCTCGATGCTGAGCCGGACCAAAAAACTCTTCGGAAATATCCCGACAATTTCGTCAACATATTGTTCGTGGGACGGATTGTGCCGAACAAGAAAGTGGAGGACCTCATAAAGGTTTTCTATTTCTATCAGAAGACAGTCAATCCGAGGTCGCGGCTTTTTCTGGTGGGGTCTTACGCGGGGACAGGATCATATTATTCTTATCTGAGGGGTCTCGTGTCAGAACTCGATGTGAGAGACGTAATCTTCACGGGTCACGTGGAATTCGCGGAACTGCTGGCATATTACCGGCTGGCAGACCTGTTTTTGTGCATGAGCGAGCATGAGGGATTCTGCATTCCCCTGCTGGAGGCAATGTATTTTCGGGTGCCGGTGATCGCCTATCGGTCGAGCGCCGTGCCGGAAACTCTGGGCGGGGCTTCGATTGTTGTAAATCGCAAGGGACCCGAGCTGATCGCGGAGATAATACAGGAAGTGATCGGCAGCCGAGCCCTGCGGGAAGGAATTATTCAACGACAAAACCGCCGCCTCGCCGATTTCAGACCCGAAGCGGTGAGCAAGCGATTGCGTGAATGCTTCGGACCGTGGCTGTCCGGCACGGGGAGAGACTCAACCAAACCGACTCTGTGCCGCTGAAGCACAACGACTCCAGCGTAGGGTGCGGCTCCATTTCAGTGGCAGTGGCCGGCCACGCGTGCCAGGGGGCAAGGGGAACCGTGCCCGGATTGACGCTCTATGACGCCCTTTCAGGGCTTTTCGAGGTTGGGCGGGACGGCCTTCCCAGGGC
>JABMQX010000499.1 GCA_013203085.1 bacterium
GAGACGTCGCCGGAGCTTGCCGACCTCGTTGACAACCTGTTGTGGGTTGGTGTGGGGCAGTTGGGAAAGGTCATCAGGTTTTTCAAGAAGGCCGGCGTGTCAAGGGCCGTTATGGCCGGGCAGATCCGCCCCACCCGGATGTTCGAGAAACTCAAGTTCGACATGCGAGGATTGAAGGTCATTTCCCGGCTCGATAACCGCAAAGCCGATAGCATATTCTCCTCTGTTGCGGAGGAGATGAGCAAGGAGGGGATAAACCTCCTGGATTCAACCTCTTTTCTGAAAGACTTTCTGGCGAAGGAAGGCGTTCTCTCAGCCCGGCAGCCCACGGAGAAAGAACTCGAGGACGTCCGGTTCGGCGCCGCCATCGCAAAAGAGATGGGGCGTCTGGACATAGGGCAGACGGTCGTTGTGAAGGACAAGGCGATTGTGGCGGTGGAGGCGCTCGAGGGAACAGACGAGACTATTCGCCGAGGAGGAAGAATCGCAGGGGAAGGAACTGTCGTTGTGAAAATGGCAAAACCCTCCCAGGACATGAGATTCGATGTTCCGGTTATCGGAATAGAGACCCTCCGCACGATGCGAGAAGCGAAGGTGGCTTTGCTTGCAGTCGAAGCTCACAAGACGCTGGTCATTGACGAGCGAGAGGTTATGGAGCTGGCGGACCACAGCGGCATCTGCGTCATAGGCCTTTCCATATAAGAATAAATAGAGAGAGCCGGGGGGGCAGCGTTAATTACAAGTGGAGGGTGAGTCGCTACATGCAGGCGTTGGGTCAAGAGTTGTCCGGAGAGAGAAAGGGCGAAATCGCCGTCGCGGACTCTGCGGCCTCCGGAGATGCCAAAATGACGGGCGGCCCCAGGAAGCTCACGGTAACGCTCTTGCCGATGACGGCGACGGACTTGGGGGAAGTTGACGCCATCGAGAGAGATTTGTTTCCTTCGCCCTGGCCTCGGAAAGCGTTTCTGAGAGCGCTGAAGTCGAGGGATACGAGGTTCTTCACGGCTTTTGAGAGCGGGACAGTCGTTGGCTACGCGGGAATGAGGCTTGGCGATTCGGCGCACATTCTCAATATTGCCGTGCATCGGGACTACCGTCGGAGGAAGATTGGGTCTCAGATGCTCGCCCTTCTGCTCGATCTGGCGGTGAGGCACGGCGCGCGCTGTGTGACTCTAGAGGTCAGAAGCTCGAATACAACAGCGCAGAGTATCTACCGGAAGTTTGGATTCGCCCCGGTCGCCGTCAGAAAAGGTTACTACGCGAGAGAGAAGGAGTCCGCCATCGTAATGGCGAAGGAAATCGGCAAATGGGCCGCCTCCGAGCGTCCGCGGGCGACAGAACAGAGGGCGTTGGACCCGGGCGTCTAACGATAGTTGGGAGCGTGTTTTATGGGTTTTCGGGACCTTGTGAATCTTATGGATAGACTGCGGGCTGAGAAAGGCTGCCCCTGGGATAAGAAGCAAACGCTCGATTCCCTCAAGCCGTTCCTCATCGAGGAAACGTACGAGGTCATCGAAGCCATCGAAAACGGCCAACCGGAGAAGCTGAGGGAGGAGCTGGGCGACCTCCTTTTTCACATCCTGTTCATGAGCAAAGTGTCCGCCGATGAGGGAACGTTCGATATTGAAGATGTGATCCGGTTCGTGTACGAGAAAATGAGGCGGCGCCACCCGCACGTCTTCGGACCAGTGGGAGCACAGCCCGCCGCTGGCGACAGCCAGCCCTACAAGGCGACGCCCGACGCCCTGAAGCCAGCAGGATTGAGAGCCGCAATCCCAAAGTCAGGCGGCAGCCAAAAGAGCAGCGACGCTGCACCACAGGATGCGGATGAGGTGCTCGAACGGTGGTACGAGATCAAGCAACATGAGAGGGATCACAAGGGCATTTCCTCCCTGATGGATGGCATCCCGCGACACCTTCCCGCTCTCCAAAAAGCCCAAAAAGTTCAGCGACGCGCGGCTCAGGTCGGCTTCGACTGGGAAAAGGCGGAGGATGTGCTGGAGAAGATTTCCGAGGAGATGGCGGAGCTGAGCGAGGCGATTTCTCGGCGTCGGGAGGACGATATTGCCGAGGAGGTGGGCGACCTGTTGTTCTCGGTGGTGAATGTGTGCCGTTTTCTCGATGTGGACGCGGAGGATGCCCTTCGGGGAACGATCGCGAAGTTCACGGAGAGATTCAGGGAAATGGAGCGGCGAGTGGCAACCGGCGGCAGTACGCTCAGAGACCTTTCGCTGGAAGAGATGGATACCGAGTGGGAAGCGGTCAAGGCGAAGGGAAAACGGACCTCAGAAGACAAGGCGTGAAGGCATGATAGATAGGGTGCTTGGCGAGTCGAGCCTTTATACCGAGCCGAGTTGTGCCATTCAGGGAATGGCTCGCGGCAGCCTTCACCGCCCTGTCGCGACGGGACGCGGGATAGACAAAGGAGGTTGGCTCTTGACTGAACCGACGTTCAGTGGTATCTTTTGGGGAGAAAGAAAGGAGAATGAAGCGGCTGGAATTTTTGACAAAAAAAAGGCGATTTTTTTCTTGACAAAGGTTTTGGGCAATTCTATCTTTAGCGTCAGCATAGAAAGGGGCGTAGTAACGCCGTCGGTTGATTGGGGCTGATACCAAAATCAGAGGAGGTTTCTCCGGTTCTCAGTCAGGAACTGCAATCATAAATGAACACATAAGTGGAAGGAGCTGACGGTTATGAGGACACGCAAAGCAAAAATCGGTATCTGTTTCGTAGTGAGCATCATGGCTGCCGGATTGCTCGGAACAGCTATGGCGCAAGTTTACACTGACCCGGTCGGCTTCGTGAAAGTGGATGCGGTCAGAAATGGGTTGACCATGATCTCTGTTCCGCTCACTGCCGCAGACAACGCCCTGTACGGGGCGGAGGGCTGCGTCGGCGACCAGATTAAGGAAAACCTCACCGGGGGCGCTGGCGCGGCGTTTGCGGACGTGATCTGGAAATGGGACCTGGGCACGCAGAGTTACGTCACCGCTTTCCTGATAGCGGACTGGGGTGCGCCGTATGATGGCAATTGGTGGGATGAAGGCGCTGGCGATTACTCCACCCTAACGTTTGACGCGGGCGAAGCCTGCTGGATAATGAGAAGGGACAATGACCCTGAGTTAGCAACGATCACGTTCCTGGGTTGGGTGCCCATGGGAGAGACGACCACGTTGACCTTGGTCAAAGGTCTGAGCATGTTCAACTGGCCGTATCCGACGACGCTGGCTCTCAACGACAGTACTCTTGGAGCGGCCGGAACCGGCGGCGCCGGCGCGGCGTTTGCCGACGTTGTGTGGCAATGGGAGGCTGCTACGCAAGGGTATACCACTGCATTTCTCATCGATACTTGGGGTGTGCCGTACGACGGACAATGGTGGGATGAAGCGACGGGCGATTACTCGACGATTCAGTTCGCGCCAGGCGCTGGTTTCTGGTATATGAGAAGGCCGGATGCCTCCGCAGTCTGGGTTTGCACGAGACCATATTAAGGCTCAACGTTCTCCCGCTGAGGAGAGCATAATAGAATAAGAGGCAAGTTTTTAATACCTTTCAACGAAAGGGGGTAGCATGAAAGCACGAGTACTCTTGGTTCTGCCGGCTTTGCTGGCTATGTTAGGGCTGGTTGCGGTATGCGACGGCGCAGCCATCATATGGGGTGGTTCCGGCGCGGTAGATGACTCGGGTGCCCTGTTATCGGGCACGCGTGGTTTCCAAGTCAACCTGTCAAACGGTGCGCTTCTGCAGCTCTACAAGGCAGTGGGCGGCATTGACGACCCGAGTGACGATCTGGCTTCTTATGTGGACACCAACTATGTAATTGACGATGTGCTTCTGGAGGAGATCCCCATTGGGTTGGGTCTGGGTCCTCCGGGAGGGCCTGCAAACGGTGCCTGGTCTAGGACGACAGATGTGAATATTATCCCTGGTGACGTTCTCTATGTCCGGGCGTACAACGTTCCCAAGGCGGACGTGGACGCGACCTCCGAGGTCGGTATCGCGGACGTTGATCGCATGATCGTGAGCCACACCGTGGAGGTGGTAGATTCCCCTCAAACGTACCTCTTCGACAACCTGAAGACGCAGCCGATTCCCGAGCCTGCGACGCTGCTGTTCCTGGTTCCGGGACTGGCGCTCTGGGCACTGAGGAAAAAGAAGTAGAGCGGCGTTAGGAAGAAAACGCGGTTACCACATAACAAGTTTAGGCAAGGGATAGCCTTCAGGGCTATCCCTTTGTCTCTCCAGAGGCGGAACGGCTTGTGAATCGCAAACACTGCGAATCCATCGCGATACCGCGGACTCGAACACTCAGCGCCCCCACATGGAGAATCCTGCTTTTCCTGGTCCCGTTGGCAGTCATGCCGGAGATCGGGCAGAGTGCCTCGATCATCTGGGGGACACATGCGGGCGCAGGCGCAAGAGATCCCTCGGGCTATATTTCGGGAATTCGTGTTCCCGGGGGTCCGGTTGATTTATCGAACGGTCCGCTCGTCCAGCTCATAAAGGCTGTCGGTGAGGTCGATGACCCGCATCAGCACCTCGCCGCCTATATGGATCCCAGCTATGTGATTGACGACGTGATTCTCGACGAGCTTCACGTCGGCTACGGCCTTGGGCCGCCCGGCGCCCCGGCCAAGGGCGAGTGGTCGCGAACCACCGAGGTGGACATCATCCCCGGCGACGTAATCTATGCCAGGCTGTATAACATGCCCAAGGCCGAAGTCGGAGCAAGAGACGGTTGGTACACACGAGTCACGATCAGAAATACTGAGGGCATGATCGTGAGCCACACCGTGGAGGTGGTAGATTCCCCTCAAACATACCTCTTCGACAACCTGAAGACGGAGCCGATTCCCGAGCCTGCGACGCTGCTGTTCCTCGTTCCGGGACTCGGAATCTGGGCGCTGCGGAGAAAGAAGCACGTCCTCCGCGACAGCAGATAGCTGACAGCCCCTCCCTACCACCTTCCCGGCCGGCACTCAGTAACCCCTCAGATACCGTGGCGGCTCAGGATGGAACCGCAGAGGACGCAGAGCTGAAGCCAAGAGTTGGGCAGGATAACCCCGCGGAACGCGGGGATAATCCTGAAAATCCTGTTAATCC
>JABMQX010000500.1 GCA_013203085.1 bacterium
CCAACCTCCAAAAGCCCTGAAAGGGCGTCATAGAGCGTCAATCAGGGCAGGGCTGCCCTTGCCCCCTGGCACGCGTGGCCCGCCACTGCCACTGAAATGGAGCCGCACCCCGCCGTGGCGGGGTCATCCTGAGCCACCTCTGGTTGTCGCCAAAGCGGAATCTTGTCGATCCTGTCAAGAATTTTTCGACACGATAACAGGATCGAGTGGAAACTCCTCAATGTCTGACAATCACCGCAGCCTCCGCCTCGCCAAAAGGAGAGTGCAATCGTACCCTTCGTCCGCCCCGAACAGAAGCAGGCGGCTTATGCGTTCCCCTAACCGGGTCATACCACCGAACGGTAAACGTCCGCGGGTACTGTCGAAGGTCGAGTTCTATGCTGGAACCCTCCAACGAGTAGATAATGTACTGATTTCCGGGGTCGGCCATGCAGTATTTCCCTTTCCCGCCAGACGTGATTAGCTCGTTATGAGGCTGCAAATGAGGATAGTCCGATTGCCTCAGAATGTCCATCATTCTGCCGACTTCGGGAATCCAGTCGGAGCTCCAGGGAAAGATGTCGGCGGTTGATGCTCCGCTCCCGTAAGCCCCTGCCAGGTACATTGCCCACGTTTTCTGCCTCGCCGCTGTAGGTCCCCCTCTGCCGGGAAGATAGATATACTCTTGTATCCATACCGGTTTATCAGTTTCACTCCGTATTCTCAAAACCTCTGCATTGAGATCGTCCGGGCTTTTCCACAGTTGGGCCCACACACCCATCCACCAATCTTGACCTTTTGGCCCATACCAGTGCCAGTAACGCGTATGATGAACCACAACTTTTCGGCCGAGGGGATCGCTTTGGTGAATAAACTTCATCCATTTTTCAGCCCAGTCCTTGGTCTTGTGCTCATCCACTTCTCCCCCGAGGTTGTAACTCATCACGCACCGGTACGCCCACAGCCGAGCTATTCCGTAACTGAAATACTCGTCAAAAACATCCTCATGGTCATACTGTTTGTTCTCATTCCAGCTCAGAAACGAATGGACTATCTGATAGCCGTGTCGCTGAAAGAACCGCATCGCCCGATCGAGATTCTTCCAGTACGTCATATTCATCTGACGATAGTCACCGTTGACCCCGCCCACAAACGCGCTGCCATATTCAGGTGGTGCATATCTGTTGTGAGAATGCGTCGTTCGAGTGTTAATGTGGTGTTTCCGGTCATATTCAGCCTGTTTCTCGGCTCTCCCGTCCCCTTTGGCGAGACTTTTGAGAAACTTCTCATAATGTTCATCATCACCCAGAAGAATGAATTCAGTTCCATCGGCATAAGCATAATGATTCGGTTCCGTGGGATGCTGTGTCACGGGGCCGTGATTGCCAGCCGTCGGCGGGGTAACGGTAATGGAGCCGCTTACGCCATTAAGGTGGGCATCGTTGGACTTGGTGGTAAACCTCCATGTCCCCACACTCGTCGGCATGAATCGCAGCTTCCAGACTTTCCCCTTCTGCCCTCCTTTTCCGTCTCCGTCATAGAACCCCGGAACGTGCAGCATAGTTCCGGTTCTCCTATGGGTAAATGTCGCCGACAGCGACACGTCCAACCACGGATTCGCGTATTGCTTGGACGTTGTGAGCGCGCACTCGTGCACCTCCCATTGTTCAACAGACAAAGCTGGCTCAGGAGAGAACAAGGCAAAGGCGAGCCAGGGAAAGAGCGCGCAGAGATTCTTTACAGAAAAACTCATATCTTTCTCCCTCGGCGCTGGCGCCCTAATGGACGGTTTTGGGATTTTCTTAGATCATCCATCTGCTGGGTTTGTATTTACGCGTTGGGGTCCGATGTCCTGCTGCTCCCGAGCGGGCGATCGGCGCTACCTGGCTCCCGGCAGCGAGATGCGATACTCGTCCCTGTACAAGCCGATCTTCTCCATTGGGATGCGTTGAAACCCCAGTTTGTATGCGGGCGAGTCCTCTTTGAGCTGGAAGTTCAGTTTCTCGGGGGCGATAAAGCCCGGATCTCCTTCGGTCAGGTTCCCCTCGATTTTGACGGTCTTGTTGGTCAGCCCGTTCAACAGGTCGAGCCACCTACCGCCTAAGAAGATATTGCGGACAATCTTGTTGCCTTTTGGCACGGCGGGGTCATCATCCAGCAAGGTGACCAGTTGGGGGTACCGGACGCTGTACGGAGGCTGCGTGTGGTTCATCGCTTTAAGCCTGTCCATCAGCGTGCTGTCTCGCCCGTCGAACCAGAACTTCGCCCAGCCCAAGCCGCGTCCGTCCACGTGTATAGCGGGCCTGCAGTCCACAAAGACGTTGTTCGCAATCGTGTTGTCGCGCCCCCCGCCCAGCAGAACTCCGCGTCCTGCTCTGTAACAAACGTTCCCGACGACCGTTGTGCCACTGCTACAATCGTCCAGGTAGATCGCCTGGACGCTGCCCTTTCCAAGACGGTAGAAGAAGTTGTAGCGAACGATGTTGCCCCGCTGTGTGTAGTCGCGCCCCAAATAGAAGGCGCCTGCGTCGCTGGTCTCCATGCAGACGTTGTGGATTTCATTGAATTCGATGATGTGCTCGTTGCCGCCAAGTAGGATCGCACTATGGGGCGCGTCGTGGATGAGGTTATGCGCGATGCGGTTGCCCACCCCGTTTATCATAACCGCCGGACGGTACGTTCTCACCCATCTGCTATAGTCATGGATGTGGTTATTGACGGCATAGTTCCCTGCCGGCGTGAGGGTCCGGCGCTCGCCCCCACTGAGGCGAATGCCGCCATCGCCGGTCTGGCAGATTTCACAGCCGACAACGCCGTTGTCTTTCCCCCCCTTGATGCTGACCGCAACGTTGCCAATATTGCGCAGCAGGCAGCCGGCGACGAGGTTGTGGTCGCCGCCCACGATCTCGACGGCTGTTCCCCGTGTGGTCTCGATTGTGAAGCCTCGCAGCGTAACATGAGAAACGTCTCGCAGGGAGACTACCGGCTCTTCCAGAATTGAGACGTATGTCTCGCCGGCATCGAGCCGCGCCGGGGGCCAGAAGGTCAACACGCCGGTCTTACGGTCGAGGTGCCATTCTCCGGGCTCATCCAGCTCCTCCAGGATGTTCAGTGCGTAGTATCGCTTTCCAACGGAATACCCGTAAACGCCATGGGGTTTGTGAGTGGCGATTTCTCGCGTCTCGGTATTGATGGATTTAACCTTTTCATACGATTCCGCCCAATCCCATGTCCAATACCCGTGCAGCCAGATGTCATCCGCGTTAATCCAGCGTCTTGGGCGATCGCCTTCGTATGTAAACTTCCCCCCATCTTTGCCCGAGGGTACGCCGGCGATTCTTGCCCATCCACCGTTGGGCCAGCGGGCCAACTGCATCGGTCTGTTCTGAAAAAACAGCTCCAGCCCAGCCGGACGTATGGGACGGCCAAAACCTCGAGACGTGAGTTCACCGAAGTCCGTAATCCCCTGAGCCTTCAGATCAACCTGCAATATCTTGTCGCGGTGGGCTCTGTCAATTCGGCTGAGAATCGCTGCATTGTCAATCGGCTTGAATCCGGTCAGGGTCTTGCCCCCGGTCAGTCGCACATGCTCTCCCTCATAAGCCCGATAGACGATAGGCGCCCCCTGCGTGCCCGAGTCGGCAGCGGTCAGTTCAAACGTCTTCGAGATGCGGTAGATGCCGCCGCGAATCCAGACCGTGACGCCACCTTTGGGAAGGGGACCGGACCGTTTGAGTTCCCGGACGGCATCGCGGGCGCGCTCCAGCGTCGCGAACGGCTTCTCTTTCGTGCCTGGATTTTCGTCGCTGCCAGTCGTCGCGACATAGAAATCGGCACTCGCCGCCGAAGGGTTTGCCTTCTCCGGCACGGCACCGGCCGCTGGCACGGCAAGGGCTATCGCCAACGTCATTGTCTGGACTATACGCATACGA
>JABMQX010000501.1 GCA_013203085.1 bacterium
ACATAACACGTGCTGTGATGCCCTGCATGATTTTGGCGGATCTCAATATCCGCTCCATAATCCGGTATCGCCACTCACGGCTGTAGCAAGAATTTTGCCAGGCGGCAACTTGGCGCGTGGCTCAGCTTTCCTGCGACCCGAGTTCGGCTTTCTTTCCGTCTTTGCGTGAGGCCTTCTCTGTGAGTTTCTCTCGCCAAGACGCCAAGGGCGCCAACCTTCTTCGGATTTCCGATTTCCCAACCCCAATCCGCAATTCTGACGTCATGGAAGGGGGTTAACCTTGCACGATATGTGGTCCCACGGCAGAACCTCATCCTGTGGTCGCTCGCGGCAGGCATAGAAGTCGGGGTCAACGCCACATTCACGAAAGGCTTCCATCCACGAGTGGAACCGAAAATGCTCTGACCAGTCATCGAGGCGACACCCCTTCGACCACGCCCGATGGACGACGGCAGAAAGCCGCCTATCTCCACGTGAGAAAACCGCCTCCAAGTAGCTCCTTTCCGGCAAATGGAACTTCAGTTGCGTGTTTTTCCGCTTCATCAAATGTCTAATATACGAAATCTTGCGCTTCAACTCAAGGATGGTGCAAAAGGGCTGCCGCTGAAACGGCGTGTGTGCCTTGGGAACGAAGCAGGCGATGCTTACGTTGACCCGACCCGGTTTTCCATCCACATCCTTTCTCGTGTCCCCAATCTTTTGCACGAGGTCCGCGAGGGCGACAATGTCCTCATCGGTTTCCGTCGGCAGGCCTATCATGAAATAGACCTTTATCAGGTTCCACCCGTGGGAGTAAGCTGCCCTTGCGGCGTCGAGGACGTCTTCTTCCCGCAATCTTTTATTGATGACATTCCGGAGACGGTCGGTCCCTGCCTCTACCGCGAGGGTTATGCCGGTCTTTTTTGTTGCACCGAGTTTTTCCAGCAGCTCGATGGAGAAGGTGTCCGGTCTCAGAGATGGCAAAGAGACAGCCGTGCGGTGTCTGTGGAAACATTCGGACAGCCGGGAGACGACTTCCTCTATCTGGCTGTGGTCTCCAGTGGAAAGGGAGGAAAGGGAAATTTCCTCATATCCGGTGGCCTCGATGATCTTTTTTGCCCGGTTAACGACTTCCTCTGCGGGCACTTCCCTCACGGGCCTGTAAAGGATTCCCGCCTGGCAGAAGCGGCATCCTCTCCCGCAGCCTCGCATGACCTCCAGGACAGCTCTGTCGTGAACGACGCCGATAAGTGGGACAATCGGCTTTTCGGGATAGACTGCGTCCCGGAGCTCGCGGACAGTTCTCTTGTGAATCGTTGCCGGTATGCCTTTCTTTTGAGGATCGGTTCGCAGCAATCTTCCATCGGAGTCATATTCCGCACGGTAGAATTGGGGGACGTACATCCCCTGATGCTTTTTCGCGAGGGTTCGCAGAAAATCCAGCCTGGCTTCCGGGTCGGACGGCATTTTCTCTCTGAATCCCCCTGCACGATACTCCCGAAGGACGTCCAGGACAGCTTCTTCCGCCTCGCCCACTACGAACAGGTCAATGAACTCCGCCATCGGTTCCGGGACGAACGCTCCAAGCCCGCCGGCGATGACCAGTGGTCCCCCCGCGCGGCGCCTATCCTCGAAGCGAAGAGGAATGCCGGAGAGGTCAAGCATGTTGAGCACGTTCGTGTAACAGAGCTCATACGCCAGCGAGAACCCGACAATGTCGAAGTCCTTTATCGGGGTGAAGGTCTCGAGCGAATAGAGGGGAAGTCCTTTCTCCCTCATCTTCTGTTCCATGTCCACCCACGGCGAGAAGACTCTTTCGGCGGCAGCCCACTCCAGCCGATTGATGACCTCGTAAAGTATGCGGATGCCGAGGTTGCTCATGCCTATTTCATAAACGTCAGGGAAGGCGAGGGCGACGGTCACGTCAACGCTGGAATGGTCTTTTCGGATGATATTCAGCTCGGAGCCGATATAGCGGCCGGGGCGGGTGACCAGCGGCAATACCTCCTTCTCCAGCACGGCGAATTCTTTCGGAGAGAGCCCGGAGGACGCAGAGGGCCCCAATCCTTTTTCCACCTCAGCCATCTTGGCCTCCCCTGCGGTGCATCTTCGAGCTATCACAGGGAATACCTCCAACTCAGGGGGTAGAACTTGCGAGCGTGGATCGCTTCAAGGACGCCTAAGGACATCATAGTCATGACAATAGACGAGCCGCCGTAACTCATCAGGGGCAGAGGCAAGCCGGTTATCGGCAAAAGGCCCAGGCACATCAATGTGTTGACGACGACGTGCCAGGCGATCAGTATGCTTATCCCCGAGGCGACGAGTCTGCCCAAACCGTCCGCTGCCCCACCGGCGATTCGAAACCCGGACCAAATCAATAACCAGTAAAGAAAAATAATAATGATGCTCCCCGCGAATCCCCATTGTTCGCAGAAGACAGGGAACACAAAATCGGTGTGAGCCTCCGGAAGAAAACCGAGCCGCGTCTGCTCTCCACCTCCCCAACCGTTGCCGAAGATTCCCCCGGACCCGACGGCGATCATTGCCTGTTCCGAATTCCATCCCTCCGCCATCGTCGAGAGGAGGGTCGCAAGGTCCTGTTTCCCGGAAGGGTCGAGTTTTCGCCTCAGCTCCTGCTTTTCCTTCACTGTCATGAAACGAAGCATCAACTTCCTCTGTCCCGGCGGGAGAAACTCAAGAACCCGTTTCTTCTGGTAGGTTCTCATCTCCAACCAGAGGGGAGGAAGAGCCAAACAGCCAATGGCGACCAGCACCGCCAGCTTTTTGACGCTCGCCTCAGCAAGGTAAAGCATCCCGAAAGCCATCGGCAGCATCGCCAGAGCCGTTCCGAGGTTCGGCTGCAAGTAGATCAGGGCCATGGGAGGAATGATAAGCCCTATGGGGACAAAAATGTACTTCCACGACTCCCGAGGAAACCTGCTCTGCGCCAGAAACTTCGCCAGAGCGAAAATCGTCGCGAGCTTCGCGAACTCCGAGGGTTGGAAGGTGAATCCCGCTATCTCTATCCACCTTTTTCCTCCGTGACGAATTTGCCCCACCACCAAGACGAGGACGAGCGCAAAAAGCGCGGCTCCGTAAAACGGATACGCGAGGAGGGAAATCTTCTTATACGGGAAGCACGCAGCCGCTACAAATATCAGCAAGCCCACACACGCCCAGATAATCTGCCTCTGCGCCACGCCCCTGCCGGCAGCGGTGAAGATAACCGTCACTCCGGCAGCGATTAGAGTAACCATCACCACAACAACAAGCGGGTCAGCCTTCTTCAGAAGCCTCAGATCGAACATCCGTTCCCTTTCCATCGCCACACCGACCGGCGATTGCGGATTCGCGATTCCGAAATCCGAAATCGCACGCACGGCACCGCTTGCGGCAGCTACCCCTCTTCATTCTGCACGCAGCCATTGAACTTGTCAAGACCTCTCGGCGCGGGGCAGCGATTCCGCAAGATGGCGGCGAATGGGGTAGGGGCTGGGTCAGTTGGCGCTCGAAGAAGAGGGAAGAGGCCGGCTGTGGCCGCTTTTGGATGGCAGGGAGACTGAGAGAAGGGGGCTGGGAAGATGGCGTTGGGGTTGTGCCTGAAGACATGGTCGAAGTGCCAGAAGGTGCACAGTTC
>JABMQX010000502.1 GCA_013203085.1 bacterium
ACGCCCGAGTTATCAGACTGCACAAGCATTCCCTGCCCGTCGGGGCCGCGGTGGCCCACCCGGAGCAGCATCTCGCGGACGGCTCTCTCGTCGCGCTCGCCCCAGATGCCTGCAATACCACACACGCCTCTTAGTCCTCCTTTCTCAGCAGGCCGTGGCTTTCCAGAACCTCGCGCGCGACCTCGCGGGGCTGGCGCTTCTTCCCATCCACCTCGAAGTTGAGCCGCTGCATGGTCGCATCGTCCAAGAGATCAGCCAGCAGCCCGAGGAACTGGCGGACCTCCGGATGCGCATCCAGCACTTCGCTGCGAACTACGGGCGCCGCGTGGTAGGGAGGAAAGAAGCCGCGGTCGTCACTCAGCGGCTGGAGGTCCAAAGCCGCGATGCGCCCATCGGTGGCGAAGGCGCAGATGACGTCCACCTCTCGATTCGCGATAGCTTGATACATGAGCGCCGGGTCCAGGTCCCGAACCTCCCGAAACTGCAGTCCGTAGGCGCGGCGCAGTCCCGGATAGCCGTCCGGCCTCTCGCTGAACTCGGCGGTGAACCCGGCGCGAAGCGTCCCCGCCATCGCCACCAAATCAGAGATCGTCCGCAGGTTGCTGGCTCTTGCGTCGGCTCTCCGGATGGTGATCGCGTAGGTGTTGTTGAAGCCGAACCGGCGGAGCCACCTGGCCGCGAAGCGCTGCCTGTACTCGCGGGAGACCACTTCGTACGCTCGATCCGGATCCGCGATGACGGGTTGCTCGAGGATCGCCGTCAGGGCCGTACCCGTGTACTCCGCGTAGACATCGATCCCTCCGCTTTTCAGGGCACCGTGACAGATCATCGTCCCACCGAGATTGAAGCGCCGGACCACTGTCAAATCGGTACGTGCCTCAATGAGCTGGGCCATGAGTTCCCCAAGGATGAGTTGCTCGGTGAAGTTCTTTGTGCCGATTCGCAGCGTCCCGCGGCGAGCGACGCGCGTTCCCCAAAACGGATTGGAAGAGGACATGCTTGCCGAAAAGTAGGCCACACAGCCAGCCGCGATGAGCAGCACCGGCATCGTTAGCGCCACGGGGCGCAGGCAGCGGTCGAGTGCCACCTTGAACCGGGAGCCGCTGGATCGCTTCCGGCGAAGACCCCACTGCGATGCCGCGATGGTCCCATCCACGAGAAGCGCGAGTAGCGCTGCCGGTATGGCCCCAAGCAGGATCAGGTCGGTGTTCGACAGCGCTAGACCCCGGTTGATGAACTGGCCCAGCCCCCCGGCACCGATGAAAGCAGAGAGCGTCGCGATCCCAACTCCCACCACCGCTGCTGTCCGGATGCCGGCGACGATCACCGGCGTCGAGAGTGGTATCTCGACTAACCACAGGCGCTGGCGCGGGGTCATCCCCATCCCGCGGGCCGCCTCCAACACAGCCGGGGATACAGCCTCCATACCGGTCAGCGTGTTACGGACAATGGGCAATAAGGCGTAGAGAGTCAGCGCGATGATGGCTGGCATGGCCCCGATCTTATGCATCAGGGCGAGGAGGATCGAGAGCATCGCCAGGCTTGGAATTGTCTGCAGTATCCCGACCGCGCCCGTCACTGGGTTCCGTAACCACCGGATGCGGGCGGCGCAGATCCCCAGAGGAATCCCCACCAAGACCGCCATCCCCGTGGATACACCGGTCAGCATCAAATGCTCACCCGTACGCAACCAGAGCTCGGGCAGCCGCTCTCCGACAAGCGCTATCCAGGAATCACCGAACATCACAGCATGCCCCCGTAGGCTGCCAGTTGTTGGGCGGCTTTGCCGAAAAGGTCGCGGACGAAGTCAGTTGCCGGGTTCCCCACGACCTCCTGCTTCGTTCCGACCTGTTCGAGACGGCCAGCGTGCAGTATGGCGATCCTATCCCCGAGAGCAAGGGCCTCGAAGATGTCGTGCGTCACAAAGACAATGGTTTTCTTAAGGCGCTTCTTCAGCGAAAGGAACTCCTGCTGGAGCATATCACGCGTCAGAGCGTCCAGGGCTCCGAAGGGCTCGTCCATGAGGAGGTATTCGGGGTCGGCTGCCAGCGCTCGCGCAACGCCAACCCTTTGCTGTTGACCGCCGGAGAGTTCCTCCGGGTAACGTCGAGCGTAGGAGTCCGGGCTCAGACCGACCATGTGAAGGAGTTGGTTGGTCTTCTCCCGCTGCGTGCTCCTGGACCAGCCGAGAAGGCGTGGCACCATAGCGACATTCGCTTCAATGGTCATATGAGGAAACAGACCGATCCCTTGGAACACATAACCGATTCTACGGCGAAGAGAGATCGGGTCCTGGTGAGAAATATCTTGGCCATCCACTTCGATGATGCCTTCATCAGGTTCAAGAAGCCGATTGGTTAGCTTAAGCAGCGTTGTCTTTCCACAACCGGAAGAACCCAAGAGTACAAGCGTCTCTCCTGCCTGCACCGCAAACGAAACATTGTTGACCGCGTGATAGCGACCCCCATCGAAGGACTTACATACTCCCTTGTAGGCAATCATGGCTTATCAATGGCTCGGTGTTTCAACGTTGAATGAATGAAAAGATGTTCGCAGATGACAATTTGGATTCAACCAGTTTCACTTTTTCCACCAGTTGAGTAAGTTGTTCGACTGGAGCAGCCACGAACAGATCGGCGAAAAGCGTTCCTTCATCCTCGTACTTCTTGGTATCTATTCTCTTATCGTGCAGGATGCGGCATATCTGCATCTGCTCAGATTCATCGGCAAAGTTTCTCTGTGGCAGTCGAATCCCCGGCACAGAAGTCAAACGTAACCCCGACTGCTTGAAGATTCTGTATATTGGTTCAATGTCAAACATGCGTAGTGTCGTCACCAGTGCAAATGGACCGAAGTCAGATGGGTGATCTTTTCCAAGATGTGGAAGCACCTTTGAAAAAGTGCGTTCGCTAACGTAGCCGATAGCACCTGTGCTCATCAGGAAATTGCAGGAACGAAACCACTTAACGTCTGTTTCTGTTGGAAGGACATCTGCATCTTCAAGGTCACGTGAGAGCCCTCCTTCCAATAAACCAGAGTCCAGTCCAAATTGAATCGCCGGAGCAGAACTGTCCAAGCCAACGCAACGCATATCAGAAACCGGGGAGGTCACATTAAGCCACATCCGCATTACCTCACAGCACGATGCGTAATCCTTCGGTGCGCGTGATGAGAAAAAGGCAACAATCTCGTCAAACGAACACCCGTACTTAACGAATGCTGAACCCATACCATACGAACACCCCACATCTAACATTTGCACAGGCCAGGCTTCCCCATTCCGCTCCTTCAAAAGCTCGGCTGCCGCAAGACAATAGGGACGCGCCTGTTCTCCAATTTGATAGCCATGTAAAGCCATCTTCCTGACATAGGCGTGAGGCGTTGGCTGCACGTAGACATCATCGAAGTTGGCTTTTGCTTCGTTTTCTGCACCGTAGTTCATTTGACATCCCCCTGATTATTTTGCACTCTGGTGGAGCCGAGGGTACCGACCTCTAAAATTGGGGCGGCGCCGACGTTGTCCACATCCATCATCTTTACAACTAATTCGATAGATTCAGCTATGGCCGCTTTTTCCGTCTCCGGGAGTCTGTTGAGGGCTTGAGTCAGTTTGTCCTGAAGAGGGGATGGAGCGTTCCGAATGAGGTCTTTTCCGGACTCGGTGAGAATGACATTCACAATCCGGCGATCCCTGGTATCGCGGCTCCTCCCAATGAGCCCCTTGTAGTCCAGCCGATCAAGAATCCCAATCAATGTGCTTGGGCTGATAAAATTCTTCTTTGCGAGTTTGCTTACGGTTACAGGTTCTTCTTCGCTGATGGCCAACAGGCAGATCAACTGCGGCGATGTAATGTTGTGAAGAGTTAGAAGTCGCCGCGAGTACAAGTCGGTCGCTCGAATGACCTGGCGAAGCGCTTTCAGCACACGTAAGTCGTACCGCGAACTTGGAAGAGTGACCGCCGATTGCGGATCCAGTCTCTCCACTTCGTATCCCTCAGCCGCACAGACTTGTGCCTGAGTCTGGGCACCTGAACGTTGGTCGGCTCTTTCTTTGTCGCTCATGAGAATTCATCCTTATGGTATAGTTCTAAAACTAATCTTTCGTGGTGAAATAATTAGGTTACATACTATTTCATAAGGCCCAAGGTCTTGTCAAGCGCTCAACCGTTTTTTTTTCGGTGCGTTTAGCCTGTACTATTCATGAACCCTGCGGGACCCTTGTCTGGTGCCTGGTTTCAGCGGGCAGCAGGCTAAAGGGGGTGGGAATTGCCTCTCGTTCGTTTCTCGCGCATTCCAGGTTCCGGTGTGCTGACCCGCAATGGTGAGATAAATGCCCTCGATGGAGTCCGTGTGGATTGAGGAGATTGACCGGTCCTCCAGTTTTGACCGCCGGACTTCTCGACCCGGCGATTCATCCGAATTCTGCCACGGATATACAGCCACACTCATCCTGTCCAAACAGGTTGCATTATGCGGTAAGATGGGGTAGGATTCTCAAGAGTAGTCGCTGTACAGTAGCGGTGTTGTCTGTCGCAGACAGCTCCGTGTAGCAGAAACAGACCATTCTGGACTCCAGAGCATATAAGGTAGATGCCATGGACAAGAAGCTCACGCGTCGTCAGTTTCTCCGAGACAGTGCTGTTGCGGCGGCAGCACTCGCTACGGGATTGACGACTACCAAGGAAGCTGATGCTGGCAAGTCCCTCGAGGCCGACACCAGCAAGATCCTGGACTACAACCCGGACATGGAGTACCGCCGCTGCGGCAAGACAGGCCTCATGATCTCCGCCGTTTCTTTGGGCGGTCACTGGAAGCGTGTCGTCAAGATCATCGGCGGCGAGGAGCCATCAGGATGGATGACGCTTGACATTGATCGGCGTGATTTCCAGAAGAACCGCTACGACGTCGTCACGCGCTGCATCGAGCGCGGTATCAACTTCGTTGATGCTTGCTGCCGCGAAGAGATTCTCGCCTACAGCAAGGCGCTGAAGGGCCGACGCGACAAGATGTACTTCGGCTATTCGTGGCATATCTGGGAAAGCCGTTTCGAGGAGTGGCGCCCACGGAAGAAGTTGCAGGAGGGCCTTGAAAAGGGGATGAAGGAAGCGGGTTTGGACTATGTTGACCTGTGGCGGATCAGCTTGTTGGTGGATAGCAGCCAGCACAGCGAGGCCCACATCGAAGAAGCGGTGGCGGCCCTTGACTGGGCCAAGAAGACCGGCCGCGCCCGATTCGTCGGCGTCTCCTCCCATGACCGGCCGCACCTGAAGAAGCTCATTGAGAAGTATCCCGACCAGATGGAGGTTATCCTCACGCCGTATACTGCCAAGAGCAAACTGGTCAGTGACGAAACGAGCCTATGGGCAACAATCAAGAAGTACGATGTGGGTTGGTTCGGCATCAAACCGTTTGCCAGCAACTCGGTGTTCAAGGGCGACAGCTCACTCAAAAGCCCGCACTTCGAGGAGGACAACCGCATTGCCCGTTTGGCTATTCGTTACATCCTCTGCAACCCGATGATCACCGCCCCGATTCCAGGGCTGGTCACCGTCCAGCAAGTTGACAACGTGGCATTGGCCGTCAAGGAACGCCGTGAGTTGGACCTCAAGGAGAAAGCCGAGCTCGCTCGGGCCATGGACCGCGCCTGGGCTCGTTTGCCATCGGGCTACCAGTGGCTGAAGGACTGGGAGTACGTGTAGTTCAGCAACACCCGCTCGGCCGACATTGGCGCGGGAGCGGCGAGCCTGCCAATGGTTGCCAGATCACGCACCACGCCCCGGCTTGATCTTATTGGGACTCCGGAACAGGATATAGAATGAAAATGAACTGGCGCTTTTTCATGGCGTTATTTGGGCTGGCAGGAATAGCCGGAGCGGCCTTACTCCTCTCCGGTAGCGCGGGGCACCAAGACCCTCCGTGGATCGAAGTCGCTCTGGCCGCCGAGGAGCGAACTGACAAATCAAGCGGTCCGCCACCATTGGTGATTGACAAGGACGCGCCATTGCTCTTAGACGAACCCACCGAAGCAGACGAGGCTTCTTCCGCAGAGACAGCCCAAGCGTCCGCGCACAACTCCGCCTGCTTCGTTTGCCATGCCAACTACCAAGAGGAGAGATTGGCTTCCGACCACGCCAAAGCGGGTGTTGGCTGTGTGAATTGCCACGGGGAATCATACCCCCACCGCAACGACGAGAACAACACGACCCCGCCCGACATCATGTACCCTGCGGAACGAATTGACCTGTCCTGCCACAAATGCCATGCCACCCACGATGTGCCCGCCGCTGAAGTCATCGCCCTCTGGCTGAAGTGCTGCCCAGCCAAGACGGATCCTAAGACCATTGTCTGCACCAACTGCCATGGCGGGCACCGCTTGAAGCTTCGCACGGTCCGCTGGGACAAGAAAACTGGGAAGCTGATCCGCCGTGGCGATGAAAGAGAAGAGAAGCATCAGAAGCCGGGCCCCACTTAGGCCAGCAAAGACTTTCGGCCGTGCGAACCTATTGCCGGAAATGGCCTGCGTGATTGATCATCGAGGGCCAGCTTCGTCGCAAGCACGGTTGATGGAGGCGGCCATGAGACAAGGCGTTACAAGGCGGGAATTTTTGAAGGAAACGGCGCTGGTGGGCGCCGCTGTTGTGGCGACGCGCGGCAGCGAGTGCGCCGCGGCAACTGAAAAAACTGAGGGGGGCTTCCCAAGATCAAGCTGGGAAGCCTGGAGGCCGTCCGGTTGATCCTGGGCAATAATGCATTCTTCGGTTTCGCTCATAAGCCTGACGACGTGGGCGAGCAGATGCAGGCGTACTACACCGAAGAGCAAATCATGGCCGTGATGGACGAAGCGGCCGAGCATAGTATCACAGCTGTTTGGACGCCGTGCTATGACCACTGGGTACGTTTGTGGAACCGTTACTGCGAGAAGAGGGGAAAGCTGAAGATCTCGATCGGCCAACCGGGCCATCCCTCCGAGAAGATGAAAGACGGCATCTGCGCGGGCATGTTTCCGAAGGATGATCCCGACAAGATTGAAGAGAACGCCACTCTCATGCGCAGACTGTCCGGGTGGGCATAACATTTAGAGGAATGACAGGTCGGGTCTGGTTGGTAGCCTCAGACCGGTCTTCTCAGCAAGAACCACCGAACTGAGCCGACCGTGGCATGTGTTAGTCGAGAGACCGGTGGGTCGGCTCGTAACAGGACCCATGTTCCAAGCAGGC
This sequence comes from bacterium, assembly GCA_013203085.1. Lineage (GTDB taxonomy): Bacteria > Auribacterota > JABMQX01 > JABMQX01 > JABMQX01 > JABMQX01. The sequence continues at coordinate 7,218 of JABMQX010000502.1, forward strand.
TAATTGCTCAGGAGGAAAGAAGTGAGAAACCCAACCCTGTCGTTGCTTTTGCTTGTATCCGTTCTCCCCTCATATTCAGGCTTGGCCCTGCCGGAAGCGCAGAGCGGCAACAGTCCCCCGAATGTCGCCATCACGTCACGTCCTGACGGCGGCACGTTCACGGCGGCCTATCCATCGCACCTTGAGTTGCCCGACCCGAGCCGGATTGATCTTTCGGCTGAGGTTTTGAGAGACAAAATCCGCGGAGGCTTATTGGGGCAAATGCTCGGAAACCTTAACGGTATACCACATGAGATGCGGTATATAGACGAACCGGGCAATGTGACAGAATACACCCCCGCTCTTCCTCAGGGCGCCAGGACCGATGACGACACGGATCTGGAATGGGTTTACATCTATGTGATGCAAAATGAAAACGAGATTTATCTGTCGCCCAAACGCCTTACCCAGTTATGGCAGGAACGGATCAACAAGGGAATCTGGTGTTCAAACCGATTTGCCAGACACCTCATGAATCTCGGTCTTGAACCGCCGCTGACCAGTCGGTTTGCATTGAACCCGTGGGCGGACTTCAATATCTCTGGACAGTTCTTGTGCGAGACGTTTGGCCTCCTGGCTCCGGCCATGCCCCGGACGGCCAGTCGCATCGGCTTGAACTATACCCGTGTCGCCATTGATCTCGAACCTGCACAAACAACGCAACTCTTCTGCACCATGATCGCAACTGCCTTTCTGACCGATGACATTGAAAAGATCATTGATGCAGGCGTGGCAGCCCTCGATCCCAAAAGCGTGATTCGAGAGATCGTGGCGGACGTTCGCGCATGGCATGAGGAATACCCGGACGACTGGCATGAGACGCGGCGACTCGTGAAGGAGAAGTACTCGCGTCATGGTGGTGCAATGCGGGACAGAAACGGATACGAATTGAACACGGCTTCGACCATTGCGGCCTTGCTCTATGGGCAGGGAGATTTCAGTAGGACGCTCATGACCGCCTTCAACTTCGGATGGGACGCTGATAATACGGCTGCTACAGCAGGAACGATTGTAGGGGTCATCAAAGGGTACCGATGGATGCTTTCGCAAGGCTGGCAGATTGTAGACCGCTATCGGAACACGAAAAGAGAGAATATGCCCGATGACGAGACCATTACGAGTTTTGCGGATCGCGTTATTGACCTGGCAGAGCAAGTCATCGTGGAGCAGGGCGGCGAGAGACTGATCATCGATGGGAGGCCTGTCTACCGGATACGTTGTGAGCAACCCGCAAACGTCGAGAGACTGCCGGACCTTAAAAAGCAGATGGCCGACATGAGAAGTGAAATGGGGCCTGAGATTGCCCAGGGAGTTGCCCATGGGAAATCGAAACAAGTGCTCGCCCGTTCGGCGTATCTGGCGATCTGTCTGGATATGGCCCCCGGTCTTCGGGCAAAATATCCAGCACGATGGGATAAGGCGTTGGATGCGTTGTCCGGGTCCTGGAGAGTCATGCAAAATGTCTTTTATGGTCCCGATATACCCGCGCTCTTGGAGCTCCGTGCGAAAGCGACCGCTGTGGGGCTGAGGAAACCTCTAGAAAAAAGACCTGTCTGGTAGCGGTTCGAGGGCGCCATCTCAGTCTCCATCCGCTTTTTTCTTAGCGAGCTTTGCGCCTTTGCGAGAGGTCTGCTCCGTCCCGTTTGTCTCGCCAAGACGCCGAGAGCGCAAAGGAAGATCGAATCCTGCAGGTGTTCCGTGCGCCGTTTGTCACCCTCAGCCCGGCGTCTTGGGCGCCCGACAATCGCATCAGTTCTATGTTCTGCCTTGACTGATGAGCTTCTGCGTAATGATTTGGACGATTATGTCGGTTCGTTCCGAACCTGCTCGATGCAGTCGGCTCTAAAAAGCGGGCGTGCTTGACCACGAGAACATCGCGTCTGCCACGGAGGGCGTCATGTGCGGAGGTCTTCCGAATTGAGGGAGCGATGAACGCGACAGCAGCGACGCGAGTCAGTTCTTGCTGGAAGTCCACGTGATTTCTAAAACGCCAGTACAGTAGAAAGCCCAGCAGTCTCCGTGAGGACAGAGCTATGAACATGAGAAACATTGTCGTGCTTTTCAGCCTTCTGCTGCACTGCCCCATAGCCTGGGGCACAGCGTATCATGTTGCTCAGCAATACTCTAACGCCTCCGATGGCAATCGTGGCACAGCAGATTCGCCATGGAAGACCCTCTCGAAGGCAGCCGAAATCCTGGAACCGGGGGACACAGTAGTTGTCCACTCTGGGGTTTATCGCGAACAGGTCGAACCGGGTCGCAGTGGAACGCGCGAAATGCCCATCACCTACCGGGCAGCCGAGGGTGAAGAAGTGATTATTACGGGTGCGGATATCATCAGGGGCTGGACACCTGCCAAAGGCACTATCTGGAAGAAGCAGGTCTGGCCTTACCGATTCCGAACGCATCCGAATGACGAGCGCCACCGCCTTATCGGCCGGTGCGAACAGGTCATCGTTGATGGCGAGCTTCTCAAGCAAGTCGCGAAGCTGGACGACATGGCCGCCGGCACCTTCTGCGCTGACGCGAAGGGGAAGGTCGTTCTTAAGGGTGGAACGACGAAAGAGCGACATCTCCAATGTGTTCGGTCTTCATCAGCCCATAGCGGAGGCATACTATGCGTGTTCGACTCGTTGCCTTGATAGTTGGCGTTTTCAGTGCGAGTGTTGCAGGCGGCACTCCCGCAGAAAACAAGCCCAATGAGATAGCTCGTAGTCCATTAGACCCCCGGGGCAAAATCCATATCCCGATTGGCATACCCAACACACTCGATACGCTGAAGACGTTTGTCGAGGCGGAAGGCAGCTTCTCCCCCGGCGTCGGTAGCTACGGAATCTACTTCTGGTTATTTGACAAGGCAACCGAGAAGCTAATCGCGCCGACGATGGATGGTGTGCCTTGCGAGCATGGCCTTGCTAAGGGAGGGCTGCTGGTCCCGTGGTCGAAATGGGAGGCCGGGGACGTTATCGTCAAGACAGAGGTCTGCCACGTGCAGCGCGGTTCGCCCGCGGGCCCAGTCCACGTCGTCGGCGCCAGAGCTATGTTGACCAACACATCGAAAAACACCAGGCAGGTCGCGCTCTACGTGTCGCTGCGGCCGCTCGGGCCGGCTGGTTTCGAAGTCAAGAAACTGAGCGTGAGCGACAAAGGCGATGCGCTGCTCGTGGACGGGCACCCCGCACTCGTGGCGAAGCGGCTGCCGACGAATGTGGGCGTTCTGGCAAATGATACGGTTGGCGAATCTGCCATGCGAGGTGAAGTGCCGGAAGGAACGTGCGCCGCCTCAGAGAGTGGCGATTGCTCTGGTGTGATGCGTTTCGACCTAAATGTCCCCCCAGGCAAGACAGAGGCGATTCGAGTCGTCTGTCCGGTTCTTCCCGGCCGTCGCGCTGCGAGGCACAAATGGGTTGACCTCGGCCAGAACGCGCTTGCCGATCTCGCCGAGTTGAACCCGCCAATGGGTGGGATTCTGCAACCGGATCCGGGTTTGGCTTACTACCGGCAGATCGAGACGGACAACTTGTTCAGAGAAGCTGCTGAATATTGGAAAAGGATCGTCAGTAGGGTAAGCGTAGAAGTGCCGAATCCCCGTTGGAGGGAAAGCTTGGCGGCTATCCTCTCGCATGCGAGTCTCTGCATGAACGAGGGCGCGCCGGACGTGGCCGTCGTGAACTATAACGTCTTCAATCGGGACGGTGTGTATGTCGCCAACATGTTGCAAAAAGCGGGTGTGAACAAATTGGCGGAAACGGCGCTGGATTACTTCCTCTCTCATCCTTTCAACGGGCGTGCCTATCCCGAAGCCGATAACCCCGGTCAGATCCTTTGGTGTCTGGGTGAGCATTGGTGCTTCACCCGCGACGAACCGTGGTTGCACCGCGTTTACCCTTCGGCGAGAAAGATCGCAGCCATGATCGAGTATTACCGAACGACCCAGGGACCGCATTGGGTCAGCACTCACAGCCTGGATTTTGGCCCTTCCTTGCCCAGGGAGAGGCGCCAGGAGCTTAAGCCCGGCCGCTGCGATGGATACAACCCTCAGTACACGGAGGCGTTTGATATCGCTGGTCTGCGCGGCGCAGCCGTCCTTGCCGAAGCGCTCGGAAGAAGCGATGACGCTAAGGAATGGACGGCTCTTGCCAATTCTCTCCTCGAGAGTTACGACAAAAGGTTCGCCATGCGATTGCCGAAAGGTTACGGAAGCTTCTCCGTCCTCTGGCCTTGCCGGCTCTACCGGCTGAACGAGGGCAAAGCTTACGAGCAGTTCAAGGATATCGGAGGGCAGGGTCCCGACGGTTGGCGATACTTCCCTCTCGCCACCGCGCACCAGGGGCTGCTGACAGGGAATCGGGAAGCTGGCTATGCGACCATAGAACGACACCTCACGCATGGCCAGATGCGCGGGTGGTATGCTTTTGACGAAGGAGGGGGAAGCGGCTCCGGCGGTTGGCATCGCCTGAGGACAACATGGACACGAAGCGTGGATAGGCCGGGCGATAATCGAAGCGTGGCCATGCCCCACGGCTGGGCGATTGCGGAATTCTGGCTTCTCCTGCGCGATTGCCTGGTGTTCGAGGACAATGGCAGGCTTGTGCTGTTCGCTGGCATCCCTGAAGCATGGTTCCGGCACAAAGCCGGCATGGCCATCCAGAACCTTCCGACGCACTTCGGCAAGCTGACCATGCGGTGGATACCAAGCGACCGCGGCGCGACGCTGAAGATTGGTTCTGAGGCCGAACCACCCGAAGGATTCGCCTTGCGGTTACCGAAATCACTAAAGGCAAAAGTCAGGATTGCCGGACAACCTCTGAAAGCAACGTCCGCCCGAGAATTCACATTGCCGGTGAAGACGCGACAGGCGAATATTCGTTTCGGTGGATGATGCCTGGCACTCGGCGCGCGCTGATGCTTTCGGGGGGGTGCAGTGTTTCTGCACCCCAACATATGTTGATAATTTGCAACTGAGAGACGCACACCGAGGGAGTCCGGTTCTTTCGCATCCTCTTGCGCCGCAGTCAATAGCTCACCTCGGCAGGCTCCGGCAAACTTCTTGCACCAGACATCCCCCACCGATCGGCATCACGGCCATGAATGTGTATTATAGGCAACGCATGCTGAGTCAGGATCCATCTGACATCGCATTCGCGGGCACTCGAAAGGCCGATCCTTGATTGCAGTGATCCTTGTCCGGGAATCGGGCGGAAGATTGTTCGCAAGGTGGGGCTCCGCCGGCCCACGAATCGGAAGTGAGTCGCTTTTGTTTCGTCAGAGAGGCGCTTGAGCGGCTGTGCCTTTGATTCCCCCGGCCGACAGAGAAAAGAACTGGGGAAGCGGAAAGGAGGTGCCAATGAAGTGCCCGATGCATGGATGCAGGCATTGGAATGCAGGAACCGAGGATTGCGACTATTGCAGACTTTGCAAAGGCCTTTGCCACGACAGTGGCCACCGGGCTTACGACGTGTACGGGGCGGAGCTGAAACCGGAAATCATCAACGGTGAGCCGATAGTGGTCTGCCACGAATTCGAGCGGGCAAACGCGCCAGTGGTGCACAGCAGGCCGAGATGATAACCGCGGATATTCGGCGAAGCTGGAAGAAACGTATGAAGAAAAAATCCACAGATATGCTCATAGATAGAGCGATGGCGACAGCGTCTCAGCTTGAAGTAGCCGAGCAGACTCAGCTCGAGACCGGCGGCAACCTGGCCGACGTCCGGGGAAAGGGAAACTATGTCTCGAAGGAGGTCCCGGCCCAACAGAGCGGTGCGAATTCCGATGTCCCTAAGATCAACCTGTCGTTGGACCTCATTGACCCGGACGCAGCTAAGGTGATCTCACCCGAGATGGCCCAGCATTACAAGATCATTCCTATCGTGGTCGACGGCGGCATTCTCAAAGTCGCAATGGCTGATCCTCTGGACCTGATCGCCATTGACAATGTGAGGATGGCATCGGGGCTGACCATCGAACCAGTGGCTTGTGGTCAGGATAAGATTCTTAAGGCAATCGACTTTTTCTTTGGAAGGAACGGAAAGCACCTGAAAGTTCATGAGGCCTGGCGAGACTCAAGCGTCCAGTATCTCAATCGTGGAGGCGAAGAGGACGCCTTGGAAACGGACGAGGTGGAGGATGCTCCTACTGTCAGATTGCTCAATTCTACTCTGGCTCGGGCCGTTGACGACGGCGCCAGTGACATTCATATCGAGCCCGCGGAGGATGCGGGCAGGGTGCGCTTTCGGCTGGACGGGATATTGCACCGAGTGAATGTCCTGCCGCGACAAGTGATTGCTCGGCTGATTTCGAGGATCAAGATCCTTTCTTCGCTGGATATTGCCGAAAAAAGAATTCCTCAAGACGGAAGGTTCTTTGTCCGATGCAAACAGAAGGATATCGACTTGCGAGTCGCTACGCTGCCAACCATCTATGGCGAGTCTTGCGTCATCAGATTGTTGGACCAATCGAAATCGAACATCCGGCTGGAGAGCATAGGTTTCACACAGGATCAACGGGAGCTGATTGTCAGGGCTCTGGGTAAGACCGCTGGCCTTGTGCTCGTTACAGGGCCCACAGGAAGTGGCAAGACCACAACTCTTTGCGCGATGTTAAATCACGTGAATTCCCTCGAGAAAAAGACCATCACTATCGAAGACCCCGTCGAGTACAGGCTGAGTGTTGTCAACCAGATCACAACGAATCCGGTGGGGGGGCTGACATTCGCCTCAGCGCTGCGATCGATTTTGAGGAACGACCCCGATATCATTCTGGTTGGCGAGATAAGAGATGCAGAGAGCGCAGCGATCGCTGTGCAGGCGTCTCTGACCGGGCATCTGTTATTGAGTACCCTTCACACGACAGGTACCGCCGAGAGCCTTATGAGGCTCATCGACCTCGGGCTTGAGCCATTTTACGTCCGGGAGGTCGTCGATTTGATTGTTGCCCAGAGATTGGTGCGGGTTCTCTGCAAGGAGTGTAAGGAACCCTACAATCCTTCCCCTGAGGTCAGGGCGAGCCTGGGAGGCATCGATGGCGGCCTGACCCTATTCAGGGCCGTGGGGTGCCCGGAATGCCGCAAGTCTGGGTATAAGGGCAGGACGGCGGTTTTTGAGGTGCTGTCCATGACAGATTCGGTGCGCCGAATCCTTATGCCGGGCACGAGGGCGGCAGTCGTGAGGGAACTTGCCAGGAAAGAGGGGATGAACACCTCCTGGGAGTCGGCCGTGGGAAAAGTATTGCAAGGGGAGACTTCTGTCGAAGAGATAAGGAAGCACGTGCCGGGCAACCCCGAGGCTGATGCCGGGGTTGGCCTGGCGCCCCGTATGAGTGCAGGAAGCAACATAGCGGCACGTGGGCGGAAGAAGGCGGAAAAAAGCACGAATGAGGCGGCCTGCTTGATTCACCTTGGGGAAAGGATTGTCGGAAACTGTTACGACTGCCAAAAACCTCTTTGCAGAAAATGCGTGGGCGCGGAAAAAGGCTACAGATTGCTGTGTAAAGAATGCACGGCGTGCCTGAGAATGCTGCGTGAAAGCTGTGCCGTCAAAGATACAGTGTGACCTGGTCTGCGCAAACATCCACCTTACAAAAATGCTCAGCGCTGGGGACGTGAAGCCTAAGAAGCTTCCAGTTTACGAAATAGAGAGACTCGTGTCGGCGGAACGTTGTTCCCGAATTACTCCAATATGGGACAGAACGTACCAGCCATCTGTCAGGTGCCGGAGACTGTGAAGTATCTTCCCCCCGGAATGATCGGGGAGCCTCGCACATGGACAATACAGGAGAATGACATGGGGGGAGATCTGATGAGCAAAAGGTTTCCATCTGCGAGGGAGAAGGTTGGAAACAGTTCGCATTTGGCGCGTGGGCAGAAGGTGCTCCCGAGACGATCAAACACGGTTGGCAAATGCTCTGCGGCGAAGCAATGTTACCGCCGTGAGGCCAACAGATCAGAACCACGGTAGTTTGGAAACACGGGCTTCCAGAGGCGCATAGAAGACATACCTTTAGGTAGCCAGAGCGCAGATGGAGAGGAGATAGCAATGACCGTCAGATCCGTTTTTCTTTGCACATTAGTCTTTCTCATCATTTCGATTCCCTCAGACTTGGTTGGGGCTGACTGGTATGTTGATGCCTCAACTGAACGATCGGGCAACGGGCAATATGCGGAAAGCGCATTCAAGAAGCTTCAGGAGGGGATAGACGCCGCATCCGACGGTGACACGGTCATCGCCGCCCGGGGGACCTATGTCGAGAACGTTGAGTTCAATGGCAAGAACATTGTCCTCCGCAGCACCGATCCCCTCAACTCGGTTGTCGTTGAGAGTACCATCATTGACGGCAACCGAGCCGGCTCCGTTGTCACATTCGCCGGAACTGAGGACGAAAGCTGTGTGCTTTCCGGGTTCACCATCCGGAATGGGATTGCCGATTATGGGGGAGGCATCTTTTGCTGGTACAATAACCCAACGATCATCAATTGCGTCATCGCAGGGAACACCGCTGCGGAGATCGGCGGCGGACTATATGGGTGCGGCGGGACAATTCAGAATTGCACAATCACTGGGAACTCGGCTGGGTTCGGCGGTGGGCTGGGCTGCTGCGACGGCAGCATCCGCAATTGCATCATCACAGCGAACACAGCCGGCCAGGTTGGCGGCGGGTTGTATGATTGCGGCGGCACAGTCCAGAACAACACCATAACCGGGAACTCGGCGCGGTGGGGCGGCGGCCTGGCCTGTTGCGGCGGAACGATCCGCAATAACGCGATCTCGGCAAATGTGGCTATCGATCAGGTCGGCGGCGCGCTGTGTGACTGCGACGGCATAATCGACGGCAACGCCATCACCGCGAACTCGGCCCAATGGGGCGGCGGCCTGGCTTATTGCGACGGAACGGTCCGCAATAACGTGATCTCTGCGAACACGGCTGTCGGCCAGGTTGGTGGCGGGTTGTATGATTGCCGCGGCACAGTTCAGAACAACACCGTAGTTGGGAACTCGGCGCAATGGGGCGGCGGCCTGGCCTATTGCGAGGGGGCGATTTATAACTGTATCATCTGGGGAAACACGGCAGGGATCGCTGGCGCTCAGCTTTTCGAGTCTGGAAAACCCTCCTATTCCTGCATCCAAGACTGGACCGCAGGTGGCGAGGGAAACACTATCGGCAACCCGGTGTTCGTTGATACAAACGGCTCCGACGATAATCTTAGCACATACGAGGATAATGACTACCATCTGTTGACAACCTCGCCCTGTATTGACGCGGGCGAGAATGAGAACTGGATGGAGGGGGCGGTTGACATGGATGGCAATCCCCGCATCTTCCATGGGAAACTCTCTTCGAGGGTGGACATGGGGGCCTACGAGTACGGATCCTTCCTCTTCCGGGTCTCGCAGCTTGTGAACACGGCCGGGTCCGGGGTTGAGCTTACATGGAAAAGCCGGCCCGGAGATACGTACACTGTCTGGTCATGCCCTGAGCTGGCGAAAGGCGAATGGAGCGAGCAGGCGACAATTCCGTCGGCGGGCGAAACAGCCACCTGGACCGATCCCGATGCGACATCTACCTGCAAGTTCTACAAAATCGAGCTTCAGTGACGCACTTCTGGCAGCGGTGCTCGCTCATGTGCCGTTGAAGACGCGACAGGCGCATATTCGTTTCGGTGGATGATGCCTGTCACTCGGCACGCGATGTTGCCCGGCGCCACACCCCCGGATGGCAAGTCGCCTTCGCAGATACCCGCACAGATCGCAGCTCCGGTGAAAATAACTCCAGTCATCACGGAGCCTTGGAAAGGTGGCGAACATAGGAACACAGTCAAAACCGATCGCATTTTTGCTCGCGCTAACCGGCAGAAGACTCTGGGAGGGGTGTCAAAAGGCCGCGTCTCTTTTGCCAAGCAGTGGCCCCGATCACCAGCAACTGAAATCACCTGATCTGATTGTCACGTTCTGCTATGGCAAGTGGCACGACCAGAAGCTCGTAGAACTCGGGGAATACCTGAGGTGGGGCGGTCGGCTTCGTCGCTGAACATCCTACCGTCGTCGCCGACCAGAACTTATCGCAAAAGCTGGCGGCGATTCCTACCGCCAGCGCCGATAATGGGCCCCATAACCGTAGTAACGCCTGTGACCGCCGAAATGGCGGTAGCTGAAGCTAAGGCCCACCCGCGACGGGTAGTAGTAATAGCCGGGCCAATACGCGTAATCCCACGCCCACCAGGGGTCGTAAACGACTGCCGGACGCCTTCGGACGACAACTGGTCTTTCCACTATGGCTGGCGGCACTTCCCGTGTCGAAAGCATGTAGTCAACCACTTCCTCGGGCACGCCTTCGTTCTTCAGATTCTCGACCTCGTTTGCCGAGAGCCTGAAAACCGTCCCCGACTCCCGAATCTCTCGAATGATTTCAGAGTTCGGTGCGCCGCCTTTGACCATATCCACGACGTCCTGTTGCGTCATAGGAATAAGCTCGCCTTGCATCATCACGACTTGCCGTTCTTCGTAACACCCTTGAAGCACAAGCACTGTGCCGACGACGGCAACCGCCATGACAGCAACTTTCATTGTTTTCATTTCCGCTCTCCTGATGATCGCGACCGCGGTTCAAACCCGCCGCGGCCGAGCATTGTATCAATAGGCAATCCCGGTGCACGACGTCAGAGCCGCCCTCTTTTTGTTCCTTTCTCCTTTTGACGCTCCTCAAGGCCAGAAAATTCACATTTATGATGCGATGGCGAGTCCAACCTCATTGAAATCGCCGGGGGCGAGCTGCAACCGATTTTCCCGTTGTCAGGCGAGGCGCTGATGGGTTTTGGCGTGTGATTGCCGCGAGGGGTATCGGAGAAATGCATGGCGGGAGCGACGGGACTCGAACCCGCAACACCCAGATCGACAGTCTGGTACTCTAACCAAATTGAGCTACGCCCCCACGCACAGCCGCACTCGCTGCGTACGAGAAAAGCGGATGGAAAAAACGCTCCCCGACGAGCTGAAAGCCAGCGCTTTGCCCGGCAACACTCCCCTCACGAAGCAATGGGCGGTGCGGGATTTGAACCCACGACCTCATGCTTGTAAGGCATGCGCTCTCCCAACTGAGCTAACCGCCCGGCGCTGTTTCTTCCACCAATTCTCGAGCGATATAATATGGAAACCTGTCATCATTGTCAATAGCAAAACTCCTCGTAACGTAATCTCGCAGTCTCGGGTGGCTATGGAGTTGCCGTTCGCGCTGGCGGTCCGGGGCGCTGCTGACTGGGTGTGGGGTGTTATTAGGGGGCTCCTTCGAGTGTAATTGCGTCGGACCAGCCCCGAGGTGCACGGCACGGCGAGGCCGAGAGCGGACAGCGCCTCAACGGCGAAGTCTCAGTATTCCTCAGGCAGGAGGGCGACTGCGGCGGCGGTGAAGATGGGGCCGTCTTTGCAGATATAGACTTTTCCGACGTTGCATCTGCCGCATTTGCCGAGGCCGCATTTCATGCGGTTTTCGAGGGAGGTGAGGATGTCCTCCCTGGCGAAGCCTTGCTCGAGGAGGACGGGGAGGGTGAATTTGATCATGATGGGCGGGCCGCAGACGAGGGCGATGGTGTTATCCGAGGATGGGGACACCTCCTTGAGAACGGTCGGGACGAAACCGATCTTTCCCTTCCAATCCGGCGTCTCGCCGCCGGGGTCAACGGTCGTGACTATCGTTACGTCGTCCCTTTTCTGCCATTCCTCGAGCTCTCGTTTGAAGACGAGGTCGGCGACTGTTCGCGCGCCGTAGAGGATAGTGATGTCCTTGAACTTATCCCTCATGTCGAGGGCGTGCCAGATCATGCATCGGACGGGCGGCAGGGCGATCCCGCCGGCGATGAAGAGGATGTTTTGGCCCTCCATCTTCTCGACAGGATACCAGTTTCCGTACGGGCCGCGAAAGCCGATGATCTCGCCCTCGTTCATTTCCCAGAGGGCGGAAGTAACCCGCCCGACCTTCCGGAAGCAGCACTCGATGTGATCCTTCCAGGTTTGCGATGAGCAGATATTGAAAGTGGACTCGCCGACGCCGAACACCGTAAACTCGCCGAACTGCCCCGTGCGAAAGGAGAAGTTCTTCTGCATCTCCTCGTCCTTGAAGACGAGCTTCATGCTCTTGACGTCCGGAGTCTCCTGCGTGATCTCTTGGATGACCATCAATTGGGGAAGATAGATGTTCTCCAAACCGTTTCCTCCGGAATGAGCAACGGTTGGCTGTACGGCTGCGGCATGTTCTTCAGTCACTGTTTGTCCTTCTACTCTATCTTTGCCCTCTCTGCAGACCCTGCGGCTCAGGCTATTTCACCTGTCATTATTACACCGCGGAGACCGCAGAGAACGGGGAGGGAAATGCTCCTTTTGTCCGCTTCTCCTGAGGTTCTGTTCATTCCTTTCATCATTCTTCCCCAACACCCGCCTTCTCCATATCAGAGATGCCCTTGAGAATGCGGATGAGGTTAACTTCCATGGGGCAGTGGCGTACGCACCTCCCGCAGCCGGTGCAAAGAACCGCGCCAAGGTTATCGGGATAATACTTGTACTTGTGCATGATTCGCTGTCTGTGGCGCGAAATCTGGTCGGGGCGAGGATTGTGCCCGGAGGCATGGACGGTGAAGGCGGCGAACTGGCAGGCGTCCCAGTTCTTGATCTTAGCGCCTCCGTCGTAGTGTGCTTCGTCCACGAGGTCAAAGCAATGGCACGTCGGGCAGACGTATGTGCAAATCCCACAACCGATGCACATTCGGGTGACTTCCGCCCAGAACTCGTGCTCGTAATTCTCGTCGAGCCACGGCTTGATCTTGTCCAGGTCGAACTTCTTGCCCAGCTTTTCCCTAACGGCTTTGGTGGCGGTCTCCTTATCGAGGTCTGCTCCTGCTTCATCGAAAAGCCCGGTCTTCTCGGCGAAATCTTCTCCCTTCTCCGTCATCACCTCAGCAAGATACTGGTCTCGGGAAACGAGGGTCAGGAGAATATCGCTTCCCTCGGTCGAATCCGGAGCAAGCCCCACGGAAGTGCAGAAACACGCGTCATCGCAATCGAGACAAGAAACGGCGATGATGACCATGCCTTTCCTTCTCTCGATCCAGAACCTGTCCTGATAATCCCATTGAAAGAGCCTGTCCATGATCGGGAACGAGGCGGCGTCGCATGGGCGGCATCCGAAAATCATTGTCGGCTGGCTGATGTCTGCATTGTCCTCGACGACAATTTCGTCCTTCCGAATCTTGTAGGAGAAGATTCTTTCCGTCCTGGGAAAGAGCACTGACTTCGGAGACGTCCGCGAGGTGATGCCGTCCAGAAAAGCTTCCTCCGGGCTGCTAATCTGCTCAAAAGTGACGAGCCGGTCGTCTTTCACCGGAGCAAACACGCGGTATCCGAGGTCCAAGCCTTTCCGGACGAGGTCGTTGAGATTCTCGACCCGGAGAGTCTTCAAAATCGGCTGCCTGGTCTTTTCAACCTGTTCCGCGTTCTGTTTTTCCTTGCTATCGCCGGTCATTTGATGAACTCTTCGGGGTCTTGCGGCTTGAAGTCGGTGAATGGCGGCGGCGCTTCGGTATCGTAACCTGGCTCGTAGCCGAATCTTGCCTTGACACTTTTGGCGAGCCGACGGTTGACAAGAGAAAGCGGAATGTCCACCGGACACACCCTCTCGCACTCTAAGCAATCAACGCACCTTCCGGCGAGGTGCCAGGCGCGGACGAGATTCCAGTGATAGTTGCCTCGGGTGTGGCTGCTGGTCTCGATCCATTGCGGCTGATTTTTATCCGCAATACAGATTTCGCAATAACACATCGGACAGACCTGCCGGCAGGCGTAACATTTGACGCATTTCGAAAGCTGCTCTTCCCAGAATTCCCAGCGCTCCTCCGGCGACTTTTTCTCGAACTCGTCCACATCGGCGAACTTGTTGATGTCAGTCTTCGGCGGGATTTCTTCGCCGAAAAGGCAGTCGTATTCCCGGGGAGTGTTCACGTCGCAGATAGGGCACTTGGAGAGAGGAGGATCGCCCACGCCGGTGCAGGTCACTCCGAGAATAACCACATCCTCTCGCTTTATCTGGCTTTCCTGAATCAGGACGACGATCGCTTTGACATCGCAGCCTTTGGCAACGATCGCCGGCTTGCCCAGGGAGGACACTTCTTTCCTCCAGAGAAAGGTCGCCAGGTTGGCGTAGCAGTACTTATTCCAGACAAGGCGATCTACTTCATCGGGAGAGGTGATGAAGACCGGCCGAGTGGTCTCCGGAAGCCCTCCATTCTCATATCCGATGACGACTTTCACCTCGCCGCTGGCGAGTAGTTCTTTTGCTTTTTCTCGAATTTGCTCAATCATCGTTCCAGCAAAATGACCGGAAATGAACGGCCAGTTCTTTTGACAGGATGAACGGGATTCCCAGAACCAGCTCTATCCTGTTTCTCTGTCAGAATTCGTCTCTTCTTTCCGCCAGATATCCTCCGCCAGGAGCTTCTGGTACTCCTTGAATGGGCCAAGCTCTCTGATCTTCGCCACGGCTTCATTAACAAGGTCCGCCCATTTCTTTCCTTCCGCGGCAGAGACCCAGCTAAAGACGACTCTTCTCATATCGAAGCCGCAGAACTCCAGCAAGTCGCGAAAACCGCCGAACCTCCGTCTCGCGTGATAATTGCCAGCGGTGTAATGGCAGTCTCCCGGATGACACCCCGAAACCATCACGCCATCCGCTCCCTGCTCGAAGGCTTTGATGATGAAGGAAACATCAATTCGCCCCGAGCACGGCAGTTTTATGATGCGCACGTGCGGCTCATAGACCATGCGGCTGGTCCCCGCCAGGTCTGCTCCGGCATAGGTGCACCAGTTGCAGACGAAAGCGATAATCCTCGGCTGCCATTCCTTTTCAGCGGCTGCCGGTTTGTCTTCGGTTTTCGTTTCGTCGCTCATCGTTATTGCTCCGGAAATGCGTCGTCAATCGCTCATCTACCCGCTGCCCAGCGCGGTAATCTCAGCAAAGACCTGCTCATCATTGAACCCTGCAAGCTGAATGGACTTCGATGGACAAGCGGCAACACACGCCCCACACCCCAAGCAGAGTCCCTCGTTCACTTCCGCGACCATCTTGATGAGGTTGCCCTTCTTGTCTTTGATCTCCTTGTCCGTTATCGCCGAATAAGGGCAGACGCGGATGCAGTTGCGGCAGTGAACGCACGTAGCCTCGTTCACGGAGGCGATAATCGGTTCCCTCTCCAGCTCGTCGGAAGAAAAGAGCAACTGCACCTTCGAGGCGGCGGCGCCGGCTTGAGCGACCGCATCGGGGATGTCTTTCGGCGCCTGGCAGGCGCCCGCCAGGTAAATTCCCGCCGTGTTGGTTTCGACAGGCCGCAACTTGGGGTGGGCTTCTGAGAAAAACCCTTGGGAGCCGCATCCAAACCCTATCTTCTGGGCCAGCTCGTATGCATCTCGATGGGGCACAATGGCTGTCGCCAAAACAACCAGATCGGCCCGGACCTGGACCTGGGAATCGGAGAGCGTATCCGCTCCGACAACCACGAGTTGCTCACCGTCCTTGTATATTTTCGAGACCCTTCCGCGAATGTAAAGGACGCCATCTTCCTCGATCGCCCGCCGGACGAACTCCTCGTAATTCTTCCCCCCGGCGCGGATGTCCATGTAGAAAACGTAAGGCTGGCCGTCGTGGACCTTATGCTTGTAAAGCATAGCGTGCTTTGCGATGTACATGCAGCATATCTTGGAGCAGTATTCCAGCCCCTTTTCCGGGTCGCGGGAGCCCACGCATGCGATGAAGACCACCGATTTCGGCTCCTTCCCGTCGGAGGGACGCCGAATTTCCCCCTGCGTCGGCCCCGATGCCGAAAGAAGCCGCTCAAATTGTATGCCGTCAATAACATCAGGATAGGCGTCATAATTGTACTCGCCGTAGCCGGTCCATTGCTCGTTGGGTTGATCTTTCCCAACGCTGAAAAGGTCATAGCCCGTCGCCACGACGATGGCGCCGACTTCCACCTCGATGATCTCGTCCTCCATCGTGTAGTCAATGGCATTGAGAGTGCAAACCTTCTCGCAAATCCCGCACTTGTCTTTCAGGAACTTGGTGCATCTCTCCCTGTCAATGACCGGCGTGTTCGGCACAGCCTGCGGGAAGGGAACGTAGATAGCCGTCCGATAGCCAAGCCCCGCGTCGAACTCCGAGGGAATCTTCTTCTGCGGGCACTTGTTCCAGCAATCGCCGCATCCGTTGCACAGGTCGGCGATGACGGACTTCGCCTTCTGTCGAATCTTGACCTTGAAGTTCCCGACGAAGCCCCCGACTTCCTCTACCTCCGCATAGGTGTAAAGGGTAATGCGTGGGTCTCTGTCCACCTCCACCATGCGAGGAGTCAGGATGCACTGGGAGCAATCCAGCGTCGGAAACGTCTCCGAAAGGCGAGCCATATTGCCCCCAATGGAAGGCTCCCGCTCAACGAGAACAACCTCGTGTCCGCCGCTGGCGATGTCAAGAGCGGCTTGAATCCCGGCGATCCCTCCACCGATCACCAAAGCTCGCTTCGTGACTGGGACTTTGATAGGGAACAGCTCCTGGTTCTTTCCGACCTTTTCAACCATGATTCGAACCAGGTCAATCGCTTTCTGAGTCGCCAACTCCTTGTCAGTATGCACCCAGGAGCAGTGCTCGCGAATGTTCGCCATTTCGCAGAGATAGGGGTTCAACCCCCCCTCGACAACGGCTGCGCGGAAGGTCGGCTCGTGCATTTGGGGGGAACACGCCGCGACCACCACCCCGTCGAGCTTGTGTTCCCGAATAGCTTCCTTGATCATGTTCTGCCCCGGGTCGGAGCACATGTATCTGTAATCCACTGAGACCGCAACGCCGGGGAGCTTCGCGGTCTCTTCGGCGACTCTCGTGACGTCAACCATCCGGGCGATATTCTCCCCGCAATGGCACACAAAAACGCCGATTCTTGACATGCGTTCAACTCCCTATTTCGTATCCGCCGCCGGTTTCTTTTCCGCCGAGGAGGGCTGCACCAGACTCGTTCTGACCACGCCTGTCGTTTTCGCTTCGTGCCTGATTCCCTGCGGCGTCCCCGCCGTCTCCTGGGAAAGCTTCATTTCCGACAGGATCAACTGGCCGTTGTCGAGCGATATGAGAGACCAGCCCTCATTGGTCTGCTTGAATTCCTTCAGGTCGGGTATTTCCTCACTTGGGCGGGTTGTAGCCACCATGGCGATCCGGGCGCACTGCCGGCCCATGGCGGTTTCGTTCCTTTCATACTTATACGTCACTTCGTCAAGCATGGTCTTTCCGCCGAGCGGCCGGGGGACCCGCTGGACTTCTCTCTTTCTGGTCTCGTTCCATTCCGCTCCGGGCGCAACGGCAACCGGAGGGAATATGACCTGATGCTGGAAGAACTGTTTGAGGTCGGCACCGGCGAAGGATGTACCCAGCTCCTTCGGGGCCTCCACGTCGAGAACTTTTCCCGTGCTGTCGAGAGTGAACTTGATTATGGAACTCAATAGCTTCTTGAGGTTCGGCCTGCCCTGTTTTTCTAAGTTCTCCCACGTGGCTTGTTCCTGGAGCTTCCCGTCCACATAGGACCTTGCGCCGTCCCGGTCGCTAACGATTTTGGATGTCTGCCCACGCTCGGTTACGGAAGTTTCCAAAGTGAAATCCGGATACATGATTTCAACATGGATGACTCCATCTGCGGACAGTTCCGTGCACCGGATTAAGAACAGCATATCCGATTTGAAAACCGTGGTCCGCTTGACCGTGCCTCGAGCTCTGTACGCTGCATATTCCGTTGTGGTCTCCGCGTGGAGAGTGTAGGTTGCCGAATCTCCCGGCTGCATTCGGAGTTCGATCTTCTGCGGTTCCTGCCCGCGCGCGCCGACACAAACCGACACGAGAAGCAACCCGACCAGAACCATCAAGTCTTTTTTCATTGTGCTGAACCTCCTGACCATCCGAGTGTGCTGAGAACGATTCTGTTTTCCCGTCACTTTCCTCTGACGGTCAGAGATGATGTAACGTTCATTCGCTTTTTCTGTGCCATGACTGCTCGGCGAACGCGTCCAAGCACTTACCTTGCCACAGGAGCTTTCCTCTTCGATGCAGGGACCATCCGCTCCGTCAGCCTCATCGCATCAACAAAATGCTTCCGTAAGCCCAATTTCTTAGCTTTGACACCGACTGCCAACCCCACGAGTTCCGTGAGGTAAACAATCGGAATGTCGAAAGATGTCCCAAACATCTTGTTAATGTTCGCTTGACGCATATCGAGGTTCGAGTGGCACATGGGGCAGGCGACTATCACCGCCTCAGCGCCGTTGTTGACCGCGTTTTCCAGAATCCGCCGCGTAAGCTCGCAGACCAGGTCCGTCCTGCTCATCGAAAAGCCCGCCCCGCAGCATTCCGTCTTGAAGCCCCATTCGATCGGCTCCGTCCCGACAACTCTGCATACTTCATCCATCAACACGGGTTGTTCGGGATCATCGAATTTAAGCAGGTCCGGCGGTCGCGTCAGGAGGCAACCGTAATAACATGCCACCTTCAGCCCATCCAGCGGCAGAACAACCCTTTTGGCAAGCTCCTCCAGTCCGTATTCCAGAAAAATCTGAACAGCGTTGAGAATCTTGACCCCCCCATGATACTCCCGGCCGGTCAAACGCTTCATCTCCGCCGCTGTTTCCTTGTCCGATAGGATTAACTCGTGGGTTTTCTTCATGGCGCTGGAGCACATCGCACAAGGCGCCGCGACGACCGTCAAATCCGCTTCCTCAGCGAGAGCCAAATTCCTCGCCGGAAGCGCCATCCCCAGAAGGTGGCTCGTGGAATGTGCTGCAGAAGCTCCGCAACAACTCCAATCCGGAATCTCGACAAGCTCGATCCCGAGCGCCTTACACGTCGCGGCAGTGGACTTCCCGAAATCAATCGCCATGCCGTGAAGGGAACAACCTGGATAGTATCCTATCTTCATCCTACCAATGCTCTATTCTGATGAAGGTCTTTCAGAAACGTCTTTTAGTCGGCTTTTGACTTGAATGTGCCTATGGCGCCTCCCAGTATCATTCCGAGTCCTGCAAAAATCGAAACTAGGTAAAAGAATTCACCTGAAGCCTCGGGTTTTGCAGCGTTGTGAATGAAGAGCGCTAGAATCAAAACCGTGCCAGAAATGATGAGGGTTATCGCAACAGACGTTTTCATATCAGCTTCTCCTGTTCCTTGTCCTCAGTGGACGGTTCTTCCTTCTCCTTCCGCCCGTATCCAGCGGCCTCGAACATCGCCCGGATTTCCTTCACACCTTTGATCCTGTGCGGAAAGAGTTTTATCTTTCCTTTTAGAAACATCTTAATTCCGGCGCCAACGTCCGCGAAGAAGTGCCGACTTTTCAGCTTGTAAACCCCGGCAATACTCGCCTCGTGAACCTTTCCGAACATCCTCATGTTGCTCATGAACACCTGATGGAACAACTTGATGTCCTTCTCAGAGGGAGTGTCCTTACCTGTCGCCAGAGCCAGTTCCCGCAAAGCATCCATGCACTCGGCGATCTTGAACTCCTTCGGGCAACGGGTCGAACACGTGCTGCACGAGGAGCACACCCAGATCGTCCGGCTCTCCAGCACCCGATCAATTTGACCGAGCTGGAGCAGGCGAATGACCACGTTCGGCGGTATATCCATAAGGTAGTGCACGGGACATCCCGCGGAACATTTTCCGCACTGGTAACAGATGGAAGGAGACTGTTCAATCATCTCCTCCACTCTTTTAACAAGGTCCGATTCAAGCTGTTGACTCTCGATGGTAAATCGCATTGTTCTCTGATATACGCCAGTTGCACGTTCAGGCAGAAAAAGCAGGTCGCTCTGTTACCCGATTCCGCCACTTATGTCAACAAGTTTTGCCTACTCAGTCGTTCCGCAAAAACTGTGAACACATTCTCCCACGAGGGAATTAAGCCGTTCTCATACCATACCCCCCGCGCCTTGTCAACAAGTTTGCTCCGAGGAGCATCTGCCAGAGGAGGGGATGAGAGTTTAAACCGCCCCCCTTGTACTGTGCGTGTAGAACGTAAACAGGTCTATGGGAGGTTGAGTTACCTGGGTGGTGAGGTGATGAAAAGGTTGAGGAAGAGGGGGAGAAAGCCGCCCCCATCGGGGCTTCGCACCTTTGAGTCGTAAGGCGTTGCAGTAAAATGAAACAAATGGCACGCCCGGCAGGACTCGAACCTGCGACCCACGGATTAGAAGTCCGTTGCTCTATCCGACTGAGCTACGGGCGCGCCAGTGGTTACTTGCGTATTACTGGGGAGTTGCAGCACCGGGTTGGACTGAACTTCCCCGGCTCTTTCCCCGTCGTGACATATAGTCGTGAGATTTCCGGACCTATTTGGCTGTGTTTCGTGTCATCAGGAGAATATCACAAGAGCGAAAATGCGAACAAGAAGTTTTGAATGGAGCTTTCATTCGCAAACGATGGGATGTGCATTGGGCCGACTTCATCGAGCGTGCGGTCGGTGATCGTGCGCACGATCTTGGCCGCCTGCTATCCATTGAGATCTCCTTGACCTTTGGAGTGCCCCCGCAGCCGGGCCCGCAACACTTCTGGCTGAGCAGGTTGGTAACCGCCAACGGCTTCAGTCGGACGGACGGGTGAGGGATCGGGGGGCGATGACCGAGCCTGATGAGGCTTTCGCCTCAGGAACCTCAAAGAGGATTACTCCGTCCGTGTCCCGGAAGGTGACGTCCGCAAAGTTTTTCAGATAATAGAGTGTCGGCTCAGTGATGTGCAGGTTGTTCAGGAAAGGTTCGGTGTAACGTATGGGGCCGTACTTTTTCCTTCGTATGTGATGCTGGGCGCCCACCCTGTTGTCCCAATCCACGCCCTCCGTCAAGAACCCCGTTCGCCGGTGGCGGTGTCGTGCTATGGCGCGGAGGATTGTCAAAGCCTTGTCGAGATAGACCCTCCGGCGAGTATCCTCATAAGCCTCGAGGTAGGCCTGGGCAGCCTCTGCATTCTCCCACATGTAGGCAGTGTTCCACGACTTTTCCATGTACAGGAGACCCCTCGTAAGGACTCCGTTCCGGTCTTCTGCGATCTCAAACTTTCTGAGTCCAGCGAGAGCGCTGCGGCAGGCGAAGTCCATGATTTTCTCGGAACGGAGCAGTTTTGCAGCCGCCCGCAGGACGCGGAAAGCGAC
>JABMQX010000503.1 GCA_013203085.1 bacterium
CTTCTGTTGCCCGGCCCGGAGATACCGTGACGGTTCACGCCGGAACGTATCGCGAATGGGTCAAACCCGTTCGTGGCGGCACCGGTGGAAGCAGATGCATCACCTACCGAGCGGCGCCCGGCGAAAAAGTCATCATCAAAGGTTCCGAACACATCACCTCCTGGACCCGCGAAGCCGACGGCGTTTGGAAAGTCGAAGTACCTACCTTATTCTTCGGTGAATACTGACCTTGCCTCCTTTCTCTCATTATACCGTCCAGATTCTAACTTAAAACCTGGTCCAGTTTTCAGGGGCAAGGTCAAGTTGCTGCCCTTCCTCGGAAAAACGCTGGCAATGAAGTTCGGCGGGCGTGAAAAAGGAATGGCGAGAGAAGCGTTCCCCATCCTTCCCTATTTCCTGCTTCGGGGATTCGACACACCGCAATTGCGGGAGGCCGTTTTGGCTCAAGATACGTCGAACGTGCTTTCAGTTTTGCGATGAAAAGGGCTTGACAGAAAACCGCAAAGATGACAACGTCCCTCTGGCTTTGCCATTCACGTGTTGTGGCCAACCGGAGGGGTCGGCCGTACGTCTGTGCAAACGAACCACCAAGTGCAGCGGGAAGTTACCGTTCGTCCCATTGTTCCCAGTTGGGCGGAGGAAGACTGGGAAGACACCATCAGCCAATTCCTGGTATCTATTTATTCTCTTGCGGCCGACGTTGACAGAGGGTATGAGATGGTATCAGGTTCTCCCAGCGATGGGAGCGAAGAAGCTCTCGCCGCTTCTGAGGAAACGAAGGCTGCCCTGCTGTGCGCCTTCTCGGCAAAAGACGGGAAGAAACTCGGCCAACATGAGCTCGATTCTCCGCCCATCTTTGACGGAATGATCGTTGCCAACGGACAGCTTTACATCTCAACTACAGACGGCCGCTTGAGATGCATGGGAGGGAAACGATAGCAGCCCTCATGGCCCCGGTACGGATGATGCAAGGACAATCGCCTGCAAGATCGCCTACCCTATTGTCGCCGTCTCCAGAGCCGCATCATGCTGTCCTGAAAGGGAGTGAGCCGTGACTACAAACCGGTTCATAGCGAGTGCATCGATTGCAGCAGCAGGCTTGTTGCTGTCTTTCGCGTCTCCTTGCTGGGCGGCCACAGAAGCCGAAGCACGGGTGTTCCAGTCGCTGCGGCTGGCGATCAATGATCTGATCGAAACCTTCGGGCCAGCGTATCCGAAGGGCAGGGAGTACCTCACACGACTCGACGCGCTCGAGAAAACCAGCGACGGGTCGGCAGCGAACCGTGAGCGAGTGTTCCAGGAGTTGAAGCGGGAAGCGCTGCTGGAGAATCCCCTTCTCGACTTCAGTGGGTTGGTTATGGTGAGGCGCCGGGTCAAGAATTTGAACGATTACACCGCGCTCGGTCTTCCTTCCAACCACGAGTGCAACTCCTCCCTGAAGCGGACCGGCTACGATAACGAGATTGCCGTCCTCTCGCCCGTTCACACCGACGGAAGGCTGCGGACGCTCTGCCGCCCGCCGGACAGTGGCTACGTGGGAGAAGTAGACCTGCACTGGGAGGCCGATCGGCTGCTATTCACCCAATCCGACCGCGAGAGTTGGAAGATCTGGGAAATGGATACCGCTGGTGCCGGAAGGCGGCAGCTGTCCCGGACTCCTGCCGACGTGGATTGCTTCGATCCATGTTACGTGCCCGACGGGAAGATCGTATTCGGCAGCACGGCGTCCTATCAATCGGTGCCGTGCTGGCACGGGCAGAAACGAGTCACCAACCTGTACGTGATGAACTCGGATGGCTCGGGGATGCGACAGCTCTGCTTCGACCAGGACCATAATCTCCATCCGGTCACACTGCCCGACGGACAGGTCCTGTACCACCGCTGGGACTACACCGGCATCAACCACATCTTCATGCGGCAGTTGATGGTGATGAAGCCCGACGGCTCAGGCCAGCGGGCGGTCTACGGGAGCAATTCGTGGTATCCAAATTCATTGTACTTTCCGCGTCCTCTTCCGGGACAGACGGGCAAGCTTATTTGCATTCTCTCGGGTTATCACGGTGTTCACCGGATGGGGCAACTGGTGCTTGTTGACACGCAGCGAGGTTGGCACGGTGCCGACGGTCTCGTAAAGCGGATATCCGGTCGAGGCGATCCCATCACCCCGATGGTTCGTGACAACCTGGTGGACCAGGATTGGCCGAAGTTCCTTCACCCCTACCCTCTCAGCGACAAGTATTTCCTTGTCTCATGCCGAAACGATCAGAAGTCCGGGTGGGGCATCTACCTGGCGGACGTTTTCGATAACCTTGTGAAGTTGCGAGAGGAGCCGGGCTACGCATTGCTCGAGCCCGTGCCGCTGAAAAGGTGGCCGAAGCCGCCTGCCATTCCCAGCAACCTTGACCTCCGTCGCAAGGACGCCGTCGTTTATCTGCACGATGTGTTTGCGGGGCCGGGGCTAAAGGGCGTTCCTCACGGGACAGCGAAACGCCTGCGTGTCCTGGCTTATCATTTCGGTTACCGAGGCTTGGGGGGGCCGGATAAGATCGGCTACGGGGGGCCATGGGAGGTGATGCGGATTCTCGGGACGGTGCCGCTTGAGGCAGACGGATCGGCGATCTTCCGTGTTCCGGCCAATACACCTGTGGCCGTGCAGGTGCTCGATGCCGAGGGAAAGGCCGTGCAACTGATGCGGAGTTGGTTCACGGCCATGCCCGGGGAGAAGCTTTCCTGCGTGGGATGCCATGAGACTCCCGCTGATGCGCCTCCCAACACTCTGGCCCTGGCAGGCCAGCGGGAGCCGCGTGATATCACACCCTGGCACGGTCCGGCGAGGGGATTCGATTTCTCCAGAGAGGTTCAACCCGTCCTCGATAAGCACTGCGTCGCCTGCCACAACGCTCAAGAGAAAGCGCGGCCCGACTTGCGACCGGAATATCTCGTGAAAGAGTACATGGGAAAGCGGATCAGCGACCTCGGCGTCAGTAGGCTGCATCAGGATATGAAGAAGGACACCAATGGCATTCTCAAGTACACTCCTGCCTACGAAGCCCTGATCCCCTATGTTCGCCGTGTCGGCATCGAGGACGACGTGAGCTTGCTGCTTCCGGGGGAGTACCACGCCGATACCAGCGAACTGATCCAGATGCTGAAGAAAGGGCACCAGGGCGTGCGGCTGGAGGCCGAGGCCTGGGATCGCATCGTCACCTGGATTTACCTCAACGCTCCTTGCCACGGGACGTGGGGGGAGGTGTACCCCGTCCCAGACGGGGGGCACCGCCGCAGAATGGAACTTCGCGCCCTCTACGGAGAGCCCGAGAAGGACCCGGAAGCCATCCCGAACGTTCCCCGTCAGCCAGTGACGCCTGTCACGCCAGAACCCCTGCCGAGAACCAGAAAGGTACAGGCAGCGGGATGGCCATTCGATGCCGCGGTTGCCCGACGACGCCAGGCGGCCGACGGGCCGCCTGAAATGACCGTTGATCTCGGCCACGGGGTGAGCCTGAAGCTGGTGCGGATTCCCCCTGGAGAGTTCGTTATGGGGGATGCGACCGGGGAACCGGACGAGCGACCGCTCAGCCGGGTGGCGATACGCGAGGCGTTATGGATGGGGGCGTGCGAGGTTACCAACGAGCAGTTCCGCCGCTTTGATCCCAGCCACGACTGTCGCTACTACCAGAAGCGCCACGCGCGGAGCGATGATCAAGGCCTCCCGCTTAACGACCCCAAACAGCCCGTGGTTCGGGTTTCGTGGGATCAGGCAACGGCCTTCTGCCGCTGGCTATCGAAAGAAACCGGCATGGAGTTCACTCTTCCTACGGAAGCCCAGTGGGAATACGCCTGCCGTGCCGGGAGCGCGGCGCAGCTTTCTTACGGCGACGTCGATTCCGACTTCTCTCAGTGGGCCAATGTTGGTGACAAGGCTTTCAGCCGGGGGTACCAAAAGGACGGGAGGCAAAGTACGGGCGGACTCGAACACCTGGTCATCGAGGGGGCCGCTCTTGCTGAGAAGAAGTTCAGTGACGGGGCGATCGTGACCGTAGCCGTAGGAAGCTATCACCCCAACCCATGGGGCCTCTACGATATGCATGGAAATGCGGTGGAGTGGACCCGGACTGTCTACAAATCCTATCCTTATCGTGACAAAGGCCGGAATGCCCCCGCAGCCGGCAGCCGGAGGGTCGTGCGTGGTGGGTCGTTCTTCGACCGCCCTGTTCGCTGCCGATCCGCGTTCCGTCTCGGCTATCCGGAATGGCAAGCTGTGTACAACGTCGGTTTTCGTGTAGTCTGCGGTACAGACCCGCTCTGACAAGCCGCACCGTCCCCCGGAGGTGAGACAACCGTTTGGACCGCTCTCACCACAACACCCTTCGACAGGCCCCATGCAATCGAAGGACACGGCCCTCATTCGAATTTCGGAAAGTGACAAACAATACCTGTGCTCGATTCCTCCCTGATTCCGCGAGGATTCCCATCTCACCTCACAGCTTTTGGAGAATTCATGCCGCACTGTTCGCTCAAAAAGAACTCGCGATATGTGCGCCCAGCAGAGAAAGAGAGGAGGCGGCCGGTTGAGCTTCCGCCTCAGGTGCCCACAATTGAGCACTTCGGGGAGTTCGGGGAGAAAGGGCCCGTTCGCAAGGTAGCGAACAGTGAAAAGGTAACAAAATGGAGATGGGGGAATTCGAACCTCCGACCTGTGCATTGCGAATGCGAGAAGGAGTCCACGGACAAGTAGCGTAACCATAGGTAATTGCAGAGAGTTACATTCGTTGAAGCTGTCCAGAATTTCAGGTATTTGCAGGCGGTTTTGGGTATTGACCGCCCACAGAAGTGCCCACAATGAAGAAGTCGGAAGCTAGGCAAGGCGAAGTTTTGAGTGAATGGGTACCCCCCAGATACCCCATTTGACGCACCGCTCCATTGGCCTTATGCTCCTGTATGTAACTATCCCAACACGGGGACGCGCGGAGAGATTCACACGCCATCGTGGTTAGGGTCCCCCTCAGATTCCGGGCGCCCTTAAAAGAGTCACGGCGGCCGTTATATGGGAGACGCACAGCTTGCATCACTCCGGCACGCGCATGGGGAGACCTCCCTGGGGTTTCAGCCTAAACAGAATGCAAAGTCTTGCCACTTAGATACGCACAATGTTTTACGGAAATCTCTTTTTCTGGGCGCATGCGACGTCAGAGGGGGCGAATTCGAGGCTCAGGCGCCGATATCTGGAAGAAGTGCGCGATTGAGGCCTTAACAAAGCCTACACAGCGAATCGCGCCTCGTTCATCGTCCAAGGCCACTGCCTATTCGATTTTGGGCACCGCGTGGAAAGCGTTGTCATCCTCATGAAGCTGGCATAGTCTGAGGAGACTGCTGCCCCGAGTTGGCGGATAGGATCTGTCATTCACTCCCTCGGTTTGGGAACGATCAGACAGTTATCATCCACACTGAGCAACACCGTGCACTGGCAGTCGCCGAAAGCGTGACGATAGGCGTGCATGCGCACAGGCCGCTGAGCATTGCGATGCTGTCCTGGGCTACGGCGCTCAGGGCGTCCGCGTCATCTTCAGGAATCTTCTCGCCGGTGAGAGCGTCGCACGAGAGCGAGGCCCTTATTGATGACCCATGCAGTGTTCTGGCAAACCCAGGTTTCTCTGTGACGTCGGATCAGTTCTCTCGAGCAATCTTGTAGAATCGCCCGAAAACACCCGCTTCCGCAGGGTGCGTGCCGGTCTGGGTCCCGTCGTCGATCCATTCCATCGGCGTGCCCGTCCCCTCCAGGGTTAAGACGGGAGTCCAGACGGTGGATTCGCCGAGCGGGCCATCCGTGTAGTAGATCGTGTACGTCGAGCCCGGGGCGCTCTGCCAGCCGACTGCCACGCCTTCGGCGTCGTTGTAGGAAATTCGCACATCGGTGAACAGGGGCACCGAAGCGAATTCATTGGGACCATTCAGTGTCAGCTCGGCAAATGAGGCGCCAACGGCGGATCCGTTCAACTCGCTCTCGCTATTCCACAGGTCGAGCACCTCTAACCGGAAGTACTGCTTCGTCACAGGCTCGAACTCATCTCTTCCGCCGGTGCCTTGATTCGCAGGCGGGAATGAGAGAACTCCCAAGGATTGGTCAAACGTTGTCCCGTCATCCTCAGAACCAACGCACACCTCAATCAATGCCGGATTCGAATAGGCGGATAAATCCACAGAAAGAACCGTTAGATGATTTATGTCTCGCTCTGTTCCCAGGTCAAGGACAAGGAGGTTGGCGTCGTCACTTACCACGGCCGCAGTGGAGAAATCGAAATCGACAGCATGTTCCGCTGAATTGACGGCATCATAGCCCTCCTGGTGGGCGATTTGCGTTGTGCTCGCGGTCCCCGGAGCAAACGCGGGTGTATTCCAACTTAGGGGTCCGCCATCAAAGGTCAGTTCGTGAATCACATCGTCAGCCCCTGGGACATCTTCTTTGTTATAATACCAGTTGGTGGAAACGCTGAACTGGAATTCGCTGCATGCGGGGAAAACCCAGTCTTCTGGCCCCCAACCGAAGCCTTCCGTAGGGGGATAAAAGGTGAGTTTTGTCGCGGTGGTCGTGACCGTTTCCCCCGTTTCAGGAGACTCGTACGATATGGGCGCTCCTTCTGTCACTTCCCTCCCCCACCAAAAGATAGCATAGGGCGAGAAACCCGGCGGAGCGGGACCGAACATGCCCCAGCCAATGCGGATTCTGGGATTACTCGTGAACCAGAAATGGGCGTCGTTCCAATGTTGCCTTGCGTGCACGGTAATTGTCCACTCGCGGAACCACCACAGCTCACCCAACGGTGGCCTCTCGAACGGTGTCTGGTAATCCCATGAGATCCATGTTTCATGGCATGCTGTCGAAACCGGCGGCGGAGTTTCCACCACCTCGACTGTCCGAACCTCCTCGTCCGCCGCGTTGCCGCTGGAGTCCGAAACGTTATAGTTCAGATAATATGTGCCCTCAGTTGTATGGTCCACCGTGCCCGTGACGATGACATCTGCGGTGAGGTCTATGTCGAAGAAATCGGTCGCCGTCCAGCCCGGATCCTCGAATGGCGTTCCAAGCTCTAATGTGAACAGATTGTCTCCCAACAGCGTAATGTCCGGCGCCGTTGTGTCCACCACGTTCACCGTCCGGGTCTTCTCGACAGCCGCATTGCCGCTGCCGTCAGAGACGTTGTAGTACAAGGTGTAGGTTCCCAGAGCTGTACAGTCCACCGACCCCGTCACCACCACCTCTGTCGTAAGGTCACCGCAGCACTCGTCCGTGGCCGTGCAGCCCGGGTCCACATAGTCTTCCCCGCACTCGAGAGTCAACGGATTGTCTCCCAACAACACGATCACCGGCGGTGTGGTGTCCACCACGTTCACCGTCCGGAGCCTTTCCTCCGCCGGATTGCCGCTGGAGTCCGAGACGTTGTAGCGTAACTCGTAGGTTCCTACGGTAGTGTGATCCACGGTACCTGTCACCACGACGTTCGCGGTGATGTCCTCATCCACGTCGTCGGTGGCGGTATATCCCGGCTCGTCGTAGGGAGTGCCCGCCTCGAGGGTCAGAGGATTCTCGCCCGACAACGTGATCTCCGGGGGCGTGGTGTCGGTGGGTTCTTCAACAGGCGTGCCCGAGATGATGATGTTGTCAAGGGCGACCCAGAAGTCCGCCTCTGCGTCGTAATAGTACCACCGGAGCTGGATATACTTTCCATCGGCATAGGGGGCGATGTTCACGTATTGCCCGCCGGACTCCTCCATAAACACATTCGTCCGCTTAAGTCCGGTGAGGTTAAGCCAATCACTCCACGTCGTGCCGTTTTCGGATACTCGGATGCCCAGATCCAAGGTCTGCTGTTGAGATGAGTCCATCTCGTAAGGTCGGTAGTTCACGGCCCAATACAAGTACACGTCGAAGAATCCGGTGCAGTCGAGGATGGGGGTGATAAGCTCCTCGTTCATGTCGGCATCGGGATTGGTCAGAGAGATGGTGATGGCGTAGTTTCCGTTCATTCCGTCCAGGTTCGGGTCCGTACCGCCGATCGGGTCGCCCGAGGTGTCCCACAATCGGAATGTCGCATTGGGATCACCGGAGCCGTTTACCACCGTCCATCGGCTTCCGATTATCTCGTAGAGGTTCGCATGACCCTCGAAGTCATCCTGGAAGATTGCCTCGATGGGAGGCTGGTTATAAGCGACACCGATCGTGTCGATGTTCGCTTTCCCCCCCGCAATCTCGACGCGGAGCACATGCTCGCCCGGCGTGGTCGCGAAGGTATGCGGCAGCGAAAAGACTTCAAAGGCCCGCCACCCTCCCGTGACGAAGCTCACGCTTCCCACGTACACCTCGTCCCAGTATAAATCCACGATTCCCCCGTTGGGGGAAGCGACCCGAATCTCGATCTGGACATGCCCGCCCGGAGGGTCCTCCGGGCCCGGCTCCGGCACATTACAACCGTACCGCCACCAGTTTCCCGGAAAATCGTTCATGGCCAGGATCCAAAGAGGGTTCTCGTCTGTACCTATGTTGCGGATGGACTGATGGTCAGCCGGGCGGTATGCGTTGGGCCCCGTAAAATTAGGATTGTCGAAATAAAAGTCGCAGCTGGGATCGAGGTCGTCCGGACCTGTCGCCAGATTCGCCGGAAGGCAGTTCTGGTGTCCGGGATACTGCCCCCCGCTGAAGTTATAATCCTCCGCTTCCCGGATCTCCATCGTCGCCTCAACACTGGCTCTGGCGAAGTTTCCCGGGACTCCAGCCTCGTTGATTGCACAAACCAAGAATTCGTAGCTATGCCCCGGTTTGACAGGGACGACTGAGTTCGTGGCAGTCTCCGAAATAGGCGATAGCGGATGACCATCTTCCTGGACCCAGATCTCGTAGCTTGCGACCCCCTTCTCCGGCGGGGCCTCCCAGGTCAAAACGGCGTTCATGCCCATCTTCAGCCGCAGGTTCCTCGGAGCCGAGGGGCGGGGATAGAGCTTCTTGTCTCCATAGGTCTCCTGCCCGGTAACACTGCCGTAAGTGCAAGTTCCTGCGATGTCCAACACGCCCTCTGTGCCGGCGGGAACGCTGACTGTGTAAGTGATGGTAACGATTCCCCGGTCATCTACCGTCAACTCATAGTTGTCCCAACGGATCTCGTTACCCGTGACCACGCCGCCTCCCGCGTCCGCCACCTCGAGCCCGGCCGGGAATACCTCCTTGACGTCCACAACCGTGGGGAGGCCGTCCGGGTTCGCCCTGACGTACAGCCTAACCTCCAATGGGACATCCGGCTCGTACGAATCGGGCAGAATCCTGAAGGAATAAACAGCCGGCAAAAAATTCGGAACCGATAAGGCATAAGCGAGGTTAGACGTGGGAACATTGTTGCGGTCCGTGAGCCTCGCAGCAAGGTGGTTTCCTCCGGCATCTTCCTCGAGCTTCGAAGTCATGGAGTTTACGCCTTTAACCAGAGTGATGTCCTCAAACTGTTCCTTTCCGCCATCCCAGGCGTCCCTCGCGAAGGACAGAGTACCATTGTTCCATGCACGGATCTCATCATCGTTCCGAAAGCGATTGCGCGCCTCCTGAGCCTCCGGCGAAATAACATTAAGGTGGAAGTACTGCTCGGCATTGTCGTAGGATCCCGTGGCGAAGAACCCGCCCTCGTTGAACACGGGCGTCCAGACCATGGGATTCTGGGTGACATCCACCCCAATACCGTTCATGAAGTATTGTTGACCCTCCATAGGATTCTGGTTGGCCTCCCCCCCATTGTGCATAAGATGGTCAAAGTCGATGTCATGGACGCCGGACCAAAGCAGAATACGATCGTCGGGCGTAGAACCCAAGTGCAGCATCTCCTTGAAATAGCCCGGACCGAGGGGCTCCACGCCCCAGAGCGGATTCAGAATATAGACGATCATTCTGTCAAGGCTGATCTCGGCAAGCTCGGGGGTGATCTCAAGCTGAAACCCCAGTTCGAGCATGGGCTCCCATATCTCCGGCGCCCTGAAAGTGGTTACGAGGGAGTAGGGATCGTCCAGGGCGACCGGGGGGCCGTCAGTCTGCTTCCACTCATAAGTGACGTCTTCTGCAGGGTTCACACCGTCAAGGCTTGCTGACTTGCCCGGGTTGAGGATGTGAATGGCGGAAAGCACGCTTTGTGCGGAGTTCGAACCGTCGAGGGTCACGGTCTGCCCGGACTTGACCATCTGATCCGGTCCCGCACAGGCGCCGTCGGTGAGAACGGGAAGCCATTTTATCTCCTCGGAACTCAGCGCACGGTTATAGATTCGTACTTCGTCAATGAGACCATCCCAACTTCGGGTCGTCCCGGTGTCCTTCCCGCCTCTGCCAATCATCATGGTGGTCGCACCCGTAACGGTGCCGGTCATGTTGGGATCAGCACGGCTCGCCGGGGTATCCTCCATCCCGTTTACGTAAAGCTTTGTGAGGCCTCCTGACTCCCAGGTAAGGGTCACGTGTTGCCAGTCCGTGTCCTGAAGGTTCTCGCAGCTCTCCAACTGCTGTTCACCATCCGTCGCTGTCACACCCACCTTGAGGCAGTTGGTCACACCCGACTGATAACCGACGGCATCGTAGCGAATCGTGACACTGCTGTCGTTGCCGTCGGGGTCTTGACAGATGAAGAAGCCCTTATCGGTGCCGGTTACGTCGGACTTGATCCACATGGCGACGGTCAACGCGTCGAGACCGTTGAGATAGTCTTCCCCATCCTCGTCCACCACATGGTCGCCGCTGCCGGAGAATTCCAGGCATCCACCGACCTTGCTCTCCACGACCCATGTCGGGCTGTTGACGAGGGAGCCGTCGCGGCCGTTGCCGGAGCTATCCGTGGCGACATCGCCGGAGCCATCGTCAAACGCATAGTGGACCAGCAGGCCGCTGGAAAGATCCACGGCCGCCGCCGACGGCGTCCAGGCGAGAACTGCCACCAGGGAAAGGAAAAAGACAGTCGAAAGCTTGCTTCTTCTCGCGCGCATGATGCACTCCTTTCTCTACGAAAAACGTCAATTATCATTCGCTGTTTGAGCCCTTTGTGGGCTGTCGACAAATGTGGATTGCTTTCTCGAACAGACCCATCAACTCCGATGGGATCCAGGGTTTCTGCTGGAGTTTTGAGAAGGCTTCGTGGAGCTTTTCGGGCGGGTATTGCGTGATCCTGTGCTGATGAAACACGAGGGCGCTGGCGATGGCGGCGTAGTAGATCGCGGTTCCGGCGATTTGCTCGCTGTCGGTGTCCCTTCGCTGGGCCAGTTCCTTGCCGTAGTCCTTGATCGTCTTGATG
Source organism: bacterium (assembly GCA_013203085.1). Lineage (GTDB taxonomy): Bacteria > Auribacterota > JABMQX01 > JABMQX01 > JABMQX01 > JABMQX01. The sequence goes on from JABMQX010000503.1 coordinate 11,310, forward strand.
ACCGCCAGATCGGTCTCCGAAGTCAGAAGAAGGTGGGCCATGGTTTGACCAGCCGCGGCAAGAACTTCATTGCAGGACCAGTTGAGAAGGGAAGGCAGGGAATGAGGGACGGCAGGATCAAGAATGAGCTTATTGGCGAGGATGGCCCCCAGAAGTTCTTCGGGCGGTTGATCGCAGCCGAGATGGCCATCGGCGGGGGCTTCTGCGGCAAGTGACAGCGCGCGGGCGATCTTCTGAGGGCCGCCCGGTCCGCATGTCGTTTCCTCTTTCATTTGCTGAACTCCGGTTTGCATCCGCAACCGAGCACCGTTTCCGGCGAAATCTCCACAATCTGTCCTTCCAGATGGTGTCCACGTCAATCAGGGGGTTCATTTCCCCCTCCACTAATACATACGCAAGTCGGATCATGATCTGGCTCGATAGGGTGATTTTGTGTGAAAAACTTCGGCGGGAGTTACGCGATTAACGGGATTCCGAGAACCATTCTGACTATCCCGGTATCTGGTCCTCTTCCTCCCCCTTCATGCTCGTTGCCCCCTGCGAGATTCCCACCTCTGCTCCATCAACCCCGCGAGAGGACTTTCATCAGGTAGCGAATCTCGTCGTCAACGTCCGCATCGGACGTCACAAACTGCCGCACGTGACCCCGTAGCACGGCACGGAAACGGCGCTTCATAGTGAGGATCATGTTGGACGCCTCATCCGTTCTCGATATGCCGTACGTGTCGCAGAGGTCGGTGAGAGAAGGGGGTGCGGTGTTCTCCAGAATCGGTTGTAGTACCCTGGCCCGAAACACCTCCCAGTGGGTCGTGCTGTTCGTTTCACGGCATTTCCCGACTACCTCGGCAATGACTTGATCCAGGACCGCCGACGCCCAGACGTAGTCAAACACCTCAGCGGGGTCGGCCGTGTAGACCGGTTCGGGGATGGTCGCCGGGTCGATCTCTTCCAGGCTCACAAGCCCCCCCTCGGGCATGCGCCGCTTGGCTTGCTTGGCGCGGCGAACGCTGACCGCATAGTGATCCAACGACCTCAACAGAAATGTCCGGAATCGTGCCTTGGCGCGATCGGCCTTTTGAATGAGTCCCCGGCCCAACACCACCTCATGAAAAAAGCCCTGTGTCAGGTCTTTCGCTGCCTCATGGGAATTGCCTCTGCAGCGGAGATAGCAATAGACGGGTTTCCAGTACCGGAGGAGGAACTCCCGCAGCGCCTCATGCCGTCCAGGCTCGTTTTGTGACCGCGCAACGAAGATCTCGGTCCAGTGCGTGGTCCGGAACACGCCGTTCGGCTGACTGGTCCCTGTGCGGTCACTGCGTTCTGCCATCTACTTCCGCCCTGCCCGAGGGAATCGCTTCCGTTGCATGTCCGGCGAGGCCGGGCAGAGACCTGACCTCGAAAAAATCGAACGAGGCATCAATCTCTGGAGCCTCGGTCCCGGAACCGTTTTTGGCAAAGAGCCCCACCTGCTTGACAGTCCCATCGCCCCAGAACGCCGCACGTTGAAAGAGACGCGTAAAGTCGGATTCCGGGTATCTCGTGGGAAGATATGTTTCGCCATCCAGGCTTGTGGAGAATGTGTAGCGACGCCCCCGCTTGGTGATGCGGAGCCACACTCTCTCCAATTCGCGCGGTGCCACCATATTCGTGTGGATCAACCTTCCCTGGGTTTCCACTGCAACAGAAAATACGGGGCCGAGGCGACTGGCCCACTGGTACGTGAACTTCACATAGTTGTCCTCATCGTTATAGAAGATCAGACCCGCCTGATTCCAGGAGGCCATAGGCCTGAAAGATGAGATGCACGTTGTGAGTTGAGAATCGCCCCCTTCGGCTGCTGGACAGTCTATCAGAAACAGATTCTTATAGTCATTATCGGATCTGGCGAATCCACCATCCTGAGTCGTAATGGTGAGAGTGCCCTGGTTTTCCGTTAGAGAGAAGTGCGAGGGATCGGAGTTGAGCATCTTCCAGTCAAGACCGAGGTTGCCGTCAAAGCCATCGTAAGCCAGCACCTTGCCACTGGCTTCGTCTGCGGTTGTCCCTTCCGTCCCCTGTCCACTGAGTTTGCGCTTTTCGTGGAGGACATCATCCAGATTATCCTTTGCCCAAAGTGTGTTCGGGTGTTCCTCGCCCTGAAGGCGGCGCCTGATATCGACAATGCGCCTGTTGACCTCCTCAACCTCGGATAGCTTCCCTCTTCTCCACAGGACGTTTGCCAGGCAATTCATGGCCCAGAGAGTTGGTCGGGCCTCCTCCCCGAAGCCGCGGAGACAGGTTTCCATAAGTTCTATGCGCAGCGCCTCGGCCTCTTCCAGCCTACTGTTTCTTTCAAGAAGAACGGCTAACCGTTCCATGAAGGAGGCCGTGTCGGGGTGTTCCTGTCCCAGGATGTGCCGTCCAATTTCAAGGCATCGCCTGACCAACACCTCCGCCTCATTGAGTTTGCCCCTCAGCTCAAGGACCATGGCCAGCATCCTCATTGTCCGCAGCGTGTCCCAGTTATCCTCCCCATGCAGGCGACGCTGGATCTCGACAACCTGCCTGAGCAGTTCTTCCGCCTCACCGAGCTTGCCTCTTCTCGCCAGCGTGTCAGCCAGACCCCTCATCGATTGGAGCGTAAATGTGTGTTCTTCCCCCTGAACGCTGCGGAAAGTGTCGACAATGTGCCTGAACAGTTCCTCCGCCTCACCGAGCTTGCCTCTCCTCGCCAGCGTGTCAGCCAAACCGTTCATTGAATGGAGTGTGTCGGAGTGCTTTTGCCCTTGAAGCCGCCGGCGAACGTAGACGACCTGCCTGAGCATCGCCTCTGCCTCGTCGTACCTCGCTCTTGCCGCAAGAGTGATTCCCAGACTGTTCATGGACTGGAGCGTGTCCGGGTGCTCCTTCCCCAAGACACCATTGCGTATCTCGAGAGCGCGAGAGAACTGCATCTCGGCAGCATCTAAACGACTGAGACTGTAATATGTTCCGCCGATTGTCATTCGAACCGCCGCTTCAACCTGTGGCTGGTCGGCCAGCTCTGCCTCCGCCCTATCAGCAGCACCGTCCAGGGCTTCCCGGAGAGAGAGCTCCCGTCCCAGAGCTTTCCTCGGGTCAACGGACGTTAGGATGCCATCGAGGAACTTGTAGACTGCCTGTCGTCTATCCGCTTCCTTTTGGACATTCTTCCGCTCCTGCTCCGTCCTGTTTTTTTCACGAACAACACGGAGGTGAGCGAACACCGCCATACCGATAAGAGCCGCCAGAACCGAACATGCGACGGCCACAGGCAGGCGATATTTCTTGATGCGTTTGCGAAGGAAGTAAGCGGTAGTTGGCCGTCTGGCAGTGAGAGGCTCGCCGCTAAGGTAGTTCTCGACGTCCTGAGCGAGGGCCCCGGCAGAAGCGTAGCGATCCTTCGGATCATGAGCCAGAGATTTCAGAAGCAGGGCCTCCAGCTCCCGGTCTACGTCTTTCGTGACCTCACGCGGACGCTTCACTTCCTGCTCCGCAATGCGACGCAGAACCTCGTACCGCGTTCCTGAGAGATCGTGCGGCGATTCGCCGGACAGCAGACGGAACAAGATCACGCCAAGGCTGTACACATCGGTCCGCGTATCAATCTGGTCCAATCTCCCGGAGGCCTGCTCCGGCGACATGTAGGCCGGCGTACCGGCGGCCTCGCCATCCGGTGACACGCTCAGGTCCGAAGCGCCCTCCAGAAAGGCCTTCGCCAATCCGAAATCCAGAATGTGCGGTTGCCCGTCGGGCGTCACGAGGACGTTGGAGGGTTTCAAGTCGCGGTGGATCACCCCACGCTCGTGCGCATGCTGGACCGCCTGGCAGACCGTCCGCATGAGCTCCAGGATTTGCCTCTGCGCCAAGCGATGCTTCTCGACAAAGGCATCCAGAGGCAGGCCCTCAATCAGTTCCATGGCGTAGTAGTACACGCCCTGGTGAAGACCGCTGTCGTGAATTTGGGCGATGTTGGGATGGTGCAGGCGGGCAGTGAGTTCTACCTCTCGCTCGAAACGCGCACGATCCTTTTTTGTAGCGAAGGCTCCTCTGCCAAGGAGCTTCAGTGCAACGCTTCGCTGGGTGCCCAACTGCACGGCACGCCAGACCGTCCCCATACCTCCTTCGCCCAGCGGCCCCACGATTTCGTAACAGTCAACCTTCGGCGCAGCATCGGACCCGCCTTTCTCTGGCCCAGGCCCGCTGATCGGAGGAAGCTGGCTGTCATCCCCACGTTCCGTCATGGCGAATTCCCTCTTTCACCTGCGACAGATAGGCTCAGAGAACGCAGTCTCCGTAGTCCTAAGCCACACATTTGGAACCGGTGGCCTCAATCCTGCTAAGTTCTCTGTAACCAGTCTACCTTGTTCAGGTTACGGGTCAAGCGGAAAAAGGGGCCTCCCTGCCCCTGACCTCGCTCACGCGGAACTCAGACAGCATGTCAGCTTGTCGAAACCTTACCGTTTGGCTCCCCATCCCAGGACCCAGGAACCGCCCGGGAGAATGCCGCCGCTCGATCCTCCCTCATCTCTTCGCGGTCTTTAAGACGCACCCCTACTCGACACTGACACACATCCGGCACATGGCGACCGGATACGACACTGCGATGCCAGCCGATGGGCGACCAGCCCAAACAATTGGTTGAACTTCCGATTTTCTTACACCGCGCGGAAATTTTCGCCATTTTTGGGGTATTTGATTATGGAGGCGTATGCGAGCATCAAGGAGGGAAAAGAAATGAGAAGGACTCTTCATATCGTAAGCATTGTTTTCATAATCTGCGTTTGTCTGGGAGCTTCGGGCACAACGTGGTACGTGGACAACGCTGTTTCTGCGTCCGGTGATGGGACTCCGGAAAGGCCGTTCAAAAGAATTCAGCAGGGAATAGACGCCGCCTCCGATGGCGATGCGATTGCTGTTGCTGAAGGGACGTACACAGAAAGGATACATTTCAACGGCAAGAACATTGCCCTGCGAAGCACAAATCCGCTCGACCCCGATGTCGTGTCGAACACTGTCATTGATGCCGCGAAGAAGTCCGGACCTGTGGTCACATTCGCCGGGATAGAAGACGAGATCTGTGTCCTTTCGGGCTTCACTATCCGAAACGGCAGAGCTGAAGATGGCGGCGGAATCTGCGGAGGGACATGGGAGAGCTGCACTCACGCTACGATCGAGAACAACATGATCACTGGCAACTCGGCCGCTTTTGGTAGCGGCGGCTTGGCTTTCTGCGATGGCGTAATTA
>JABMQX010000504.1 GCA_013203085.1 bacterium
GTTCGTCTCCGGCGAGACCGACCTGAGAGGAATCTTCGTCGCCGACGGCATCCGAGGCATGGCAGCCGCCATCGCCCGCGACGAGAACCGCCGCTACGCCTTCCACCGCGGCGCCACCTTCCTCGCCCGCCGCGAGGAAGCAAAAAAGAGCAGGAGAGGTCTGCGCGGTGAACTGGCGCGCACACAAGTACACTGGAGCTTTAACCTCGCGGAGGCTAACAAGGATCTCCAGATCAGCAACTTCGGGCGGCTCAACGAACTGTACAAGCAACAGCAGAAGGGCGTCCAGGTTCAGCAGGCGATGTAATATCGAGACTATCTCAAGGATCACAAAAGGGATTTCGGCGGAACCGCCCGATTCCCCGGTCCGCTCGAAAGAGATGAGTGTATTCCTCCGGAGGAAGTGGTTGAATGGGGACTGCGAACTTCCATTGTGCCGGGCAAAGTGGTGGGAGTCTTTGCCCGCTCGCTGCCGGGGAACGCAACCGAGTACCCACTCCAACATTCGGCTGATTTTGAGGTAGCGGAATCCACCGGATTCTCCGCGAAACCCTCGGGTTTTGCGATATGACCCTTGCTATGGCGCAGAATCGCAGCGGCACACGTCCCACGAGAGCATTTCCCAGCGGCTCAAACTCATTGCCAATCCTTCTTCGCTGTGCTAAACACAACTCTATGACAAGCTCGCGCGAACGTTCTGGTAGGAAACCATAGCACGGGAAGAAACCCCACGTCCGCGGATGAAATAGGGAGGAGGAATCACCATGAGAAAGGCTTCCATGTCGAAAGGCAACCGCATGAGCCGGAGGAAGTTCATCCAAACAAGTTCAGGCGCTGTGGTAGCTGCCGGCAATTTCCAAAAAGCCGTGGCTGCCGCCTCGACTCGTGCGACCACAGTTTCGAAAGTCAATATCGGAAGGAAACCAATGATGAATGTCATTGTCATCATCGCCGACAGCATGAGAGCCGATCATGTCGGATGCTATGGGAGCAAGATCAAGACACCGAACCTCGACCGGCTCGCCCGGGAAAGCGTCGTTTTCGAGCAAGCCTACAGCGAGAATCTCCCGACGATGCCCTGCCGCACTGCTTGGTGGACGGGGCAGTACCTGTTCACCGAGCGCGGCTGGCAGCAGATGAGAAGCAGCGATTATCTTCTTGCCGAAGTGCTCTGGGATGAGGGCGTAACCTCGGCATTCATCACCGACACCTATCACATGCACAAGCCTGTTTACAATTGCGGCCGCGGTTTCGACACTGTCGTCTTCGTTCGCGGGCAGGAGTACGACCCGTGGATCGTTGACAAATCCATCAAAGTTGACCTCAAGAGGTATCACCGCCTCAAAGGAGACGGGTCGGACAGGAGATGGAAACCTCGCTTCGAGCAATACCTCCGCAACACGTCTTGGTTCAAGAAGGAAGAGGACTACTCCGTCGCCCGGACGGTCAAAGAAGCGATCCGCTGGCTCGAGCACACAACGAAGACCCGAAAAGACGGGCTATTTCTATGGATTGACTGCTTCGATCCGCATGAGCCGTGGGACCCGCCTTCGCCGTATCGGGAGATGTACGATCCGGGCTATCGCGGGCTTGAGATGATTGACCCAATCCCCGGAATGGTGGAGGGCTATATGACGCCACGAGAAGTCCAACACACCAGAGCACTTTACGCTGGCGAGGTCACCTTCGTTGACAAATGGATCGGCATTCTCCTCGATCGCATCCGTGCCCTTGGCCTTTACGAGAACACCCTGATCGTGTTTATGAGCGATCACGGCGAGCCGCTCGGTGAGCACGGTTACGTGCGAAAGGCCTTCCCCCGCAACTACGAGGAACTGGCTCGCATCCCATGGATCATGCGTTTCCCCGACGGGCTGGGCGCCGGCGAGCGCTTTTCTTCATTCATTCAGCCGCCCGACCTCATGCCGACAATCCTGGATTCCCTGGGCGTTGCGAAGAAACTGACACTGCGGTTTCTCGCCCCGGTCGGGCTGACTTTCCCTCAAGACATGGTGCAGAGGAAACGGGACATCGTTCTCACCGGCAAAAGCCTTCAACCTCTGCTCAGAGGGGAGGTTGAGGAGCTGCGCGATTTCGCGGTGACCGCCCATTACAAGCAGCAATGGGGCCTTCGCACAAGGGACTGGACCTACCTTTACCATCCTCGTAAGCATCGCCCGAACGAACTGTACAATCGAAAAAAGGATGTTGCGGAGCAGAATAATCTAATCGAAAAGCATCCCGAAGTCGTTGAGGAGCTTGAGAATCACTTGCTGAAGTTCGCTGAGGCGGTGGCGCAAAGGTAGGGAATTAGGAGGAGGATTCGCCGGCAAGGATTTGAGCACTCCGAACCTCCTCCCGCGAAGCGAGCTTCACGCTGCATGGGCATCTTTGGAGGTATGACGCATGCATGGGAAAGGGTCTCTCTTTCATCAAGGCGGTAAAGCCAGTGCCCTGACGGTCGCGGTGATCGCTCATGGTATCATGTTGTCAGCGTGTATGGCTGAGGAGAAGAGCCAAGGGCAGAATCAACAGGATTCCGCCAGCGCGGGCCATGTTACAATCTCAGCGGGGGACCTGGCGGTGACCTTTGCCGATAACTCCGCCTTTGGAGAACACCACAGAGCAGGCTACAACGGGATCGCCTCGCTGCAGCACAAAAGGGAGAGCGAGAACGTCTTTGTCCCGCTCTATGCCGGTTTCAATCTCGAACACATCTTCGGCGGAGACCGCCTTGAACGACTCTTCGAGCCTCGCCAGCACCCGATGACCTTGAGGAAAGTCTCCGAACGGTCGGTTGTCCTGCATCAATCTCCTACGCCCCTATCTTCCGTTGAGAGCACAATCACGTTCACCGTGATGCCGCCTCATTATGTGGACATTCACTGCGAAGTGGTCGCGCACAAAAAGGACTTCTTCAAGCACGGGTACCTCGGCACCTTCTGGGCGAGCTACATCAACGCTCCCGAGAGGAAACACATCTACTTCCTCGGCACAGAACCCGGAAACAAAAAGCCTCATTGGATATCTGCCTTCTCCGAAAAGCACGGCTCTGAAAGCACTCACCTTCCGCTCGGTGAAAAGCAGAATCTCTTCTTCGGCGAAGATTTCAACGCTACCCTCGCGAGCCATTTCTCCGAATATCGGTTTTCTCAGCCATTTTTCTATGGGCGCTTTCGCAATATGGTCCTCATCTTCATGTTCAACCGCTCCGATGGCATCCGATTCTCCCAGTCTCCCACCGGCGGCGGTGCGAAGAACCCCGCCTGGGACTTCCAGTTCATCGTCCGCAACTTCGAACTCGGCAAACCCTACTCCTTCAACGCCCGGCTGGCCTACCGGCCGTTCACGCGAGGGGAGGAGGTCGGGGAAGAGTTCGCCGATTGGCCAAGATCTCGCCCCGGCCAATCTCAGGAACGGACCGCCCGCGATCAGAGATGATGAAGCCAGCGCTTCGACGGACAAGGAGGGGGTCTTGACATCGTGGTCGGATGCGCGCAGAATGGCCCCCGACAGGCACGAGGTCGATGAAAAATAGGCGTGATCCTCATGGATGAAGACGGGATAGAACACTGCCTTGCCGAGTACACGCAGCTACGACCAGTATACCGAAGGTTGGCTGAGGCGACCGCGGGGCTTTTGGAGAAGCTCATTGAACAAGCGGGCGTGACCGTACACTCCATCGACCATAGGACGAAGGACACTGCCCCGCTCCGGGAAAAGCTTTCCAGGCCGACGGGTGGATACGAATGTCTCACGGACGTGACGGACCTCGCCGGGGTCAGGGTAATAACGTACTTCTCCGACCATGTCGACGTAGTTGCGGGGATCGTCGAAGCGGAATTCCAGGTTGCGCCGGAGCATTCTCTGGACAGGCGTCAAGCGGCGGAGCCGGAGAGGTTCGGCTACGCCTCCGTCCATTACATGTGCGAGTTGTCGACCGAACGCCTCGCCCTGGCGGAGTACCAGGACTATCGCGAGATGCTCGTCGAGATCCAAATTCGTACCATCCTCCAGCATGCTTGGGCTGAGATCGAGCACGACCTCGGATACAAGGCCGCTACGGGGGTTCCTTACCATATCAGGCGCAAGTTCTCTCGGCTTGCCGGCGTCTTGGAACTGGCCGACGACGAGTTCCTGGGGGTTCGGAGAGAGCTGGACGCTTACGCAAGAGAGGTCCCGGGGAAGATCGCCGCCAGCCCGGGGGACGTGACAGTAGATAAGATCTCGTTGTGGGAGTTTGTACGCGCCAGCCGCACCGTAGCTGAGCTCAACAAGGGCCTTGCCCGAGCGGCGTCCGCCATCCCGGCCCAGCCATATGGAGAGTTCATCGCGGCGGCCGCGGACATGTTACCCGCGGTGGGAGTCTCAGACATAGGCGAGCTTGCGTCCGCACTTGAGGCAAGGAAGCAGAAGGTTCTCGAACTGGGCAGGCAGCGCCTCGGGGCCGGACGCTACGTCGAAATACCTCTCGGCCTTTGCCTCTTGTACCTCATAGCGATAATGCTTGGGGAGACCGGGAGTCTTCAAACCGCCGAGCAGGGCCTGGAGCGCCTGCCGCTCGGCGTACCAAAGACGAAACGGGAACTTGCAGAAACGTTGGTTGAGCAGTTCGGAAAACCGTGATCGATGCGCGGCGACGGCCGAAGATGAGCAAGCGGCGCTCGAGGTCCCCGCAGCCCATCGAATGGCAAGCGCTTGGTGTTGACCGCGATACCGTATCGGTTTGCCGGCAATGCGCTCCGCTCTGGAGGGCTTACCTACCTCAGAGGGTCCACCCGCGCGAATCACTTGTTGAGAAACCCCCGAACTTCGGCGCAGCTTGAGAAGGCCTGGTTGGCGTTGTCGCCGTGGGCGCGTTTGCCGATGATGCGGATGCCGTAGGTCTCAACGGTCGGGAAGCGCACCAAGAATTCCTGTCCATCCCGGATCCAGCGGTGGTTGGTCGTAGCCATCGTGGAATCTCTTCCCGTGGGCATAGACCACCCGGTTGACCTTCACCCGCTTGTCGAGGGTTACAGCGACCCAATCTGGGTGGGCCTTTCTGGCCTTAAAGGTCACGCGGAACCTGGCAGTCACGCCACCACCAATCTCTCCTTCCACATTCCGTTTTCGCGAATAACTCTTCTTACCGAAAGAGAAAAGCGAGAAAGCAGCAGCGGAAAACGAGCCGGGTTCTCGCAGCCAAATCTTGAATAGAGATCCCTCAGCTCCCGCTTCTTTTCGTCACGGAAAAGCTCCCTTTCCTCGCGTCTCGCCTCGATGGAATTGGAACCTCAGGCAGGAATTTGAGTCATGTCGTTGACTACCCTCGGCGACGAAAGAATTGCGAAATCGCGCGTTCCCGCGTATCATGCGGAGAGATGAAGGGAAAAGATGAGGCGTCTATGAGCGGCGAAGAAACGAACAAAGGAATAACGTCACACGTTGGTTCGCGAAAGAGGAATCGAATGTTAACTTCCATCGTGATTATGGGTGTCCTGGCTATCGGACTTCTTGCGTTTGGCTATTTGCGAGGCAGAGGAGAGCACCTTGAGGGCCTCAAACAGACAAAGGATATGGTGATCGAAATCTTTCCCCTTTTGGTCTTTGCGTACATAGTAGCCGGCATGGTGCAAGTATTGGTGCCTCGGGACACGGTCTCGGAGTGGCTGGGAAGAGAAAGCGGGTTTCGTGGGATAATCATCGCATGCGTCGCAGGGGGTATCACGCCCGGGGGGCCTTTCGTGAGTCTTCCCGTGGCCACGGGCTTTCTGCGTGCGGGAGCCGGAGTGGGGACAGTAGTCGCGTACCTGACCGCGTGGTCGCTGTGGGCGGCAGGAAGGATCCCGCTGGAATTGGGTTTCTTGGGGTTTCGCTTTACCGCAATTCGCATCATTTGCACGTGTTTCTTCCCGCCAGTGGCGGGGCTGATTGCGAGAACTCTGTTTGAACGAAGTTGAAAGGGCAGTTCGACCCCTTCTCGTTTTGCCGAAAATGATGTTAAGACGCCATAACGCGAAAACATTTGCCCTCCGCGCCACCTTTCTGGGGCTGGGTCTGTGTTCAATGGTCTGCCTCCGAAGCGGTTTCCCATCCTCCGTCCCAGACTACGCCACGATTTCTCCTCCGAAGGCTGCCGTCCACTGCTTGAGAGATGACCGCAAAATGGCCTTCGTCCTGAGATGGGATTACGATTTTGCCTATTCTTCGAAAAAGGTGTCAGGATTTCGAGTTTACCGTCGAATGGAAGGAGGAGATTACGCTCTTCTGGCGGTTGTCAGTAAGAGCGGTGGAGAAGCCAACGCCGCCGTGAATCGGGAATCCATTGACAGGTACGTTTATTCTTATAGGGACAACGACATCGAGGCGGGGAAAGCGTACTCGTATAAGATCGTTGCCTTCGATCCGGCGGGAAAAGAGGCGTTCAACGAAGTTCACATGCGCACGGACCCCGCCGCCGACCAGGTTGCCGGGCCGGACAACGTCCTGATCGTCATGAATCGCTCATGTCCGGAATCAGTTGAAATCGGAGAGTATTACCAACACCGAAGAGGCATACCAAGGAAAAACCTTCTTTACCTTTCGTATCAAGGCAATTCCGAAATCGTCAGCGTTCGGAACTTCGAGGAGAAGATCAAATTCCCGATCCGGGAATACCTCGCGTCCCAGCGCCTCAAAGAGAAGATACTTTACATCGTGATGAGCTACGGGCTTCCGTACAAAATCCTGGTTCGTGAGGGGAAAGAGGCGGATTCTGTTGATGCCTGTCTTGTGGACTTATTCGATGAGTACAGAGACGACCCAAACTTCGAGCTGGGGCCGGCGGGCGGACGCTACAGAAACCCGTACTTCATGGCGGGCAGCCACTTCAGCCGCGCCAACGGCAACCGGGGGTATCTGGTCACCCGACTCGA
>JABMQX010000505.1 GCA_013203085.1 bacterium
AGGTTCGGGAACGATGTCGGAAAGCCGGGTGCCTTTCTCGGGGGCTGTCGTCGTCTTGAGCCAGAGCTTTTGCTCGTAACGCGATTTTCCTGTGTTCACAGCGACGGTCAATGCGGCGACTTCATCGCGGTCCGGTGCAATCACTGTGAAGGGCGCCTCGACACGTCTTCCACGCCTGAGAAGAACGCTGTGCCTGGCAATAGTCCGCTTGGGCAAAGAGGCTGATGCGATTTCGATTGTCGAGGAGAAATCCGAGCGGAGGTGGCTGGTGATTTCGGCACGGAAAGTAACTTTCTCCCCCGGACGAGCTTCCACTGCCTCCTCTGGCAACAGGTTTATCTCCACTGCAGGGACAGGACGGAAGTCGAGCCATGCGGAGGCAGTTATCTCTTTTCCCTCGATCTTCCCTGTTGCTTCCCCGCGGATCCAGATTCTTTCGGCTTGCGTCGCATCAAAGGGCATTTTGAAAAGGAACTCCGTCGTCAGACCAGAATGTGGAGCGATGACAGTTTTGATTTGTTTTTCCTGCACGACGGGCTTTTCTCCGTCGAGGGTGAGGCGAACGAGGACGGCCGTAAGTTTGGACCGGGAGAAATTCCATATAGTCGCACGTATGGGGAGGCTTTCGCCGGCGCCAATTTCCCATTCGCCGCTCTTGAGGGCCAGACGGAAACCGGGGCGGGACACTTCCGGCTCTTCGAGGAATTCCATTTTGTACTTGATGGCGCCCGGCGTCTGCGGGAAGCTCACCCCGCCTCTCGAGATGCGAGGCTCCACTTTTCCCAGATCCTCCCCGCTCTCAGAGATAGCGGTTATCTTCACCTCGGAGACGGGGATCCCGGGCATGATTCCGTCGGTGTAGATGCAAAAATCGTCGCAGCTCGTCGCAGGGATCAGCCACCATAGCCGTTCGGCCTCCCTTTTCAGGGCAAGGGCGCCCTTCGCGGCAATCTCCGGCAGCCGTACGAAGGCGTCCCGCGTGTCAATGTAGATGTATTCGGGGGACTTCACGAATTCGATCCTGCCTCTGCCGAGCATCTTCGAATATGAGACGAACCCCTTGCCGTCTGCGGCGTAGAAGCCGAAAGGAGGTAGAACGTGCGTCTCCCCATCGGCACTGATCGCCCAGTTGCCGTTCTCGTTGTAATTCACGCAGACCGCCAGGCCCCCTGAGTACCTGACGAAAACGCGTCCGTTTTTGTGGGCGTCGGACGCCAGGGCTTCGCTTGTCGAGACAAGCTTGCCGTCGCGGTCGTACTTTATCTCGGAGACGGTATCCGTCGCGTATCGCCGCTGAAGTTGTTGAAGCAGATAATAGGACTTGAGCGTGCCCGGGAGCCCCCACTCGGAGGTGAGATAACCGATGTGCCCGTAAGCGATTGTCGCGGCTATGAATCGGTCGAAAAATGGAGAATGGAAATGCCTGTCCTTTGACCACTCGGAGCTTCCCCGATAGAACATCCCTGGACTCCCCATCCCGAAATCAGTTTCGAGCGGGTGAATCTTCAGAAGGTCGAAATCAACGAGAAGCGGCTCTCTATACGGAGCGGGAGAGACGATCTGAGCGTAGTTGCCATCTGCGAGACCGGCGTAAAGCCAGTGCATCCTTCCTTCGCTGAAGATCGGCCCATCATGGAACTTCGTCTCCTTGAGAAGGAGCTCCCCGAAGGACTCGAAAACGGGCCGGAACATCCCGGCTCCGGGGACTCTCACGTCGTAATCGGTACGGTCCCAGGGAATCAATGCAGTGTGCACGTCGCAATAACCTGCGGAAGTGCCGAATTTCCTGTGAATCCGAGGGGCGAAATAGTCCTCGAATTCTCTGGCATAGGCGGGCTTGAGAGCATAGTTGCGGGGCCAGGCTCTCTGCCAGTCGCCGTTCGGCAGGCGGCTGACCTTATCCTCGTCCCAGTTCTTGTTGACAGGCGCATAATCGGAGTAGTTCGTGTACAACCCGAACCGGAAGCCGAGGTCTCGCAGCGAGGCGGAGTATTCCTTCAGTCCCTCATCGCCGACATTCTTCGGAGCGGCGTCGAGCCGGAGCGTAAAGCTCTCACCGCCATCCCGCCAGACGACCTCGTGATGATTCGCCATGAACCAATCAATGCCGTATGCCTTGTACTTCTTGCAGAGCTTGGGCTGAATCTGCCCGATGTTTCGCCAGAGATAATAGCTGGCGGTTTCTCTCATGGGGGAAGGCGGATTCGGTATGTTCGGCAGAACCTCGTGGAAATCTGGCGAAACGGTCAGGAAAAGTCGCTCCCGGAGGTCGTTTCTCTTCCCGTCCGTTCTGGGAATGTACTCCGACCCGCCGTTGTAATACGCCGAGCCGCCAGGCAAAATCCGGACGCGGGAAAAGAGACGAGATGCGTCAGAGTTGTACCAGTCAAGCAACCCGAAGGCAAAAAGCCCGCCGCCGTGAAGGACCCGCGGCTCCCGCCGACCGAATGTCAGATATGGGACCTTGATCAGCTTCGGCTCGGGCAACCCCTCGGCTTTGCCGACCACGAAGCGCGTCGCGTTGCCTCCCTTTGCGGTCGCCTCGACGATCAGGGACTTCCCCTTAATACGAAAAGACAGAGTGAACGGCAATTCCAGAGAATCCGTCTCCACAACCCAATGTGTGGTGAGCACGCCGTCGCGGAATTCCTTTGAGAGAAGCTTGCGGCGAATCCCCACTTCTTCCGGGCTGAGGGTTTCCCCTCCGACCTCGAACTCGATACCTCCGCCGGCCGTAGGCTTGAAATTCAACTTCCCATCGTAGATGACTTGAACATCGCTGAGCGTTCCTGTGACCGGGGTATAGACGTACTCGACATTGCAGTCGCTTCCGAGGTACTGGAACA
>JABMQX010000506.1 GCA_013203085.1 bacterium
GCAGAACTCGGAGAGCCGCGTCGCCCGTCGTTGCGAAGGCAGCATCCGGCATCCGCCTTCCCTCTGTTATTGACATGATTGTGGGAATTAGCCGCCATTCGCTAATGACAGAATGCGCCACACACCGGATTGTGATGCTGGGCTGTGCGCTCAAAGGCGTCGCTGAAAAACATTCTCTTTCACCGAAAGCGGGAATGCGGTACGCTGTGGCGATTAGAATGGCGCTCTTTTGAAGGCAGAAGTTTCGCTTCTCAATCAACGCCAAAAAGGACTGCTTGTGTCTCCAAACAGAGGGTGTATCAGCGTCTCTTGGTCTGTCGAGAAACGCGTACAATCGCTCCGTTCCTAAGGGTTGCGTGTGTCTATCGGGAAACAATCTGAAGCTGTATGGAGGGTCAAATGGTGGACCGAGGAAAGAATGAGGTTAATCGGCGTCAGTTCATTGCCCGGATGGGAATGGCTGGAGCATTTCTGGCCGGCGGCGGGCGGCAAGAGGTTTTCACGCGGCGGAGCGCGCCGCTGGAGAAAACCAAGGGCCACGTCAGGCCGAATTTCATTTTGCTGGTGACGGACGATCAGCGATGGGACGCCATGGGCTGTATGGGAAATCCAATCATCCGGACACCCAACATGGACCGCCTGGCATCACAGGGCCTTTTGTTCACGAACAACTTTTGCACCACATCCATTTGCATGTGCAGCCGCGCAAGCATTTTCACTGGCACGTACACCCGGCGGCATCAGATCAACACGTTTCGCGATCCCTTATCGGATGCGGCTCTTTCGGGGAGCTATCCATGCCTACTCCGCCGGGCAGGATACAGAACCGGCTTTGTCGGCAAGTGGGGCCTGGGAGGAGCACTTCCGAAGGAAAGCTTCGACTATTTTGAGGGATTTTCCGGGCAGGGGCAGTATTTTCACACGATCAATGGGAAGACAGTGCACCTGACGCAGTTGCTGGCGGAAAGCGCTCTCGAGTTTCTGCGGGGCTGTTCTAAAAAACAGCCTTTTTGTCTGTCAGTAAGCTTCAAAGCGCCGCACGTTCAGGACGGGCATCCGAAGCCGTTCCGCTACGATCCGGCGTTCGAAGGATTGTACAGGGATGTGGATATCCCGATGCCGAAGACCGCGGAGCCGCGGTTTTACAAGGCTCTCCCGGAGTTCATTCGGGATTCGGAAGGACGCACGCGGTGGAAAAGGAGGTTCTCGACATCCGAGCAGTTTCAGGAGTCCGTCAAGGGATACTATCGCCTGATTACCGGCGTTGACTCCGCGCTGGGGAAAATCATGGCCGTGCTTGATGATATGGGTATCAATAAGAACACGGTGATCATCCACACATCGGACAATGGGTTCTTTCTTGGAGAGCATGGTTTGGCGGGGAAATGGCTGATGTATGAGGAATCCATCAGGATTCCTTTGATTATCCGCGACCCACGCCTGCCGGCGAAGTTGCAGGGACGGCGATGCGATGAAATGGCGCTGAGCATTGACCTCGCTCCGACCCTTTTCGATCTGGCGGGAGTTCCCATCCCATCCGCGGTTCAGGGACGTAGTCTCCGGCCGTTGCTGGTGGGTCAGGCGACACCCTGGAGAGACGATTGGTTTTACGAGCACCTGTACGGCCATGGTGGGAGAATACCGAAAAGCGAAGGTGTCCGAACCAAACGGTGGAAATATGTCCGATATGTGGGTCAAGAGCCGCCTTATGAAGAACTCTATGATCTGGAAAGGGACCCATACGAGGAACAAAACGTAGCGATGCTAAAGGATAATGAGGCCGTTCTCGCTCGCTTACGCAGCCGATGGCGGCAGCTCCGGGAGGCCTTGCGCTGAGGCGGACATCCGCGTCGGCGTTTCTCTCTCATCGCACCGCTGGAGGGAGAAATCCTTTTGCGAAGGAACGTGGGGGGCGCCCCCGCTCCGAATGACACCGCTGGACGGTCGGGGTCTGGCGAAGGGAAAAGGGACTCGAATCCCCGCCAAAAGAGAAATGACTCTCACGCTCCCGCTCGGCGCTGCAGACGGGACGGCGTGCTACGTCCTTTCGCCGTAAGATGGGGCGAGGAGGAAAGCCTATGGAGAAGTCGAACTGTGTTATAGTCATGGACTCTCGCGGAGACAAATCCGGGGTCTCGTTTTCAACGGGACGCGTTTGCCCCTCAACCGATATGGTCAGTTAAGGAGATACGATGATGCAGAATCGAAGGCAGTTCCTGTCAACGGCCCTGAAGGGCGGCGCTTACGCAGTCGCTACCAGCAGCTTTGGGGGAGTTTTGCCAGCGGAGGAAACTGGCCCAAGCTCTGCCCGGCCGAATGTGCTGTTCATCGCCATAGACGACCTGAACGATTGGGTTGGGTGTCTGGGCGGGCATCCGGATGTGAAAACCCCGAACATTGACCGTCTGGCGAAGCGTGGGGTGTTGTTCACACACGCCTACTGCTCAGCTCCGGCGTGCAATCCGTCGCGGGCAAGTCTTCTTACGGGCATTCTTCCCTCGACATCAGGCGTTTATCACAATAACCAGCCGTGGCGGCCGGCAATGCCGAAAGCCGTGACCCTCCCCCAGCATTTCATGGCCAACGGATACCACGGCGTCGGGCGCGGCAAGATTTTTCATGGAGGCTACGGCGACCCGGCTTCGTGGCATGAGTATATCGCACGGGGGCCGGACCCTATGCCGCCGGGAAGGCCCCTTAACGGGATACCGAAAACGGCACACTTTGACTGGGGGCCGGTGGACGTGTCGGACGAGGAAATGGATGACACTAAAGTCGTCAGGTGGACAGTCAATTATCTCAATCAGAAGCACGACAAGCCGTTCTTTCTGGGTTGCGGGCTATTCCGGCCTCACCTGCCGTGGTACGTTCCCCGGAGATACTTCGACATGTACCCACCGGAGAAAGTCACCTTGCCTAACGTGAATGAGGACGACCTCGATGATGT
This sequence comes from bacterium, assembly GCA_013203085.1. Classification (GTDB taxonomy): domain Bacteria; phylum Auribacterota; class JABMQX01; order JABMQX01; family JABMQX01; genus JABMQX01. The sequence goes on from JABMQX010000506.1 coordinate 2,948, forward strand.
CCCACCGATCGGGCGGCAAATGGCAAAGCCACAAGGCGACCACAGGAAGGTGATCGAAACCCGCAACTGGCGAAAAGCTGTCTCCGCGTACCTGGCATGTATTAGCTTCACGGACACGAACGTCGGTCGGCTACTCGACGCCATGGACAGAAGCCCCTATGCCAAGAACACCGTTATCATCCTGTGGGGAGACCACGGCTGGCACCTGGGGGAGAAGCTCCATTGGCGAAAGTTTGCCCTTTGGGAGGAGGCGACGCACGCGCCTCTGATCCTCGTCGCCCCCGGGGTTGCGAAGAGTGGCGTGAAGTGCAACAGGACAGTCAGTTTCATTGATATTTATCCGACCCTTGCCGGGCTTTGTGGTCTATCGCCCAGAAAAGAATTGGAGGGCGTGAGCCTCGTTCCGCTGCTGAAAAATCCTTCTGCTCAGTGGGACCGCCCTGCACTTACAACGCACGGCCGCAACAATCACAGCGTGCGGTCGGAGCGGTGGCGCTATATCCGATATCGAGACGGCACCGAGGAGTTGTACGACCACAAAGGGGATCCGCTGGAGTGGAACAACCTGGCGGACAAACCGGAGTGGGCGCAAACTAAGCAAAGGTTGGCGCGTTGGCTCCCCGAGGTGAACGCCGAGGATGCGCCGCGCCGGGGGCGCGCGCGGACACGGAGGAAAAAGCAAACGGACAACAGGAAGGAAAAATAGCTTATCGTTTAGGCAGAAAGCATTTCTCTTGGAAAAGAGTTTTCCAATGAATCAGATCATATATAGGAGGAGGGCAGCTATGAACCACATCCGTTGTGCAATTGCATCGCTGGCGGCTTTCACGGTCTGTTTGTCGGCATGGAGTCAGTGGCAACCTGCCAAAGGCTCCCTGATGACGCGATGGACGAAGAAAGTCTCGCCAGATAATGTTCATCGGGAGTACCCGCGGCCGCAGATGGTCCGGCGGGAATGGTTGAATCTAAACGGCCTGTGGGACTATGCAGTCCGGGGAAAGGATGAGGGCCGACCAAAGGAGTTCGACGGCAATATCCTTGTGCCGTTTCCGGTGGAATCGGCACTCTCGGGAGTGATGAAGCGGGTGGACGAGAAGAACCGCCTGTGGTACCGCCGCACGTTCGAGGCACCGCCGTCGTGGTCGGGTCGGCGGGTGCTGCTGCATTTTGGCGCAGTGGATTGGGAA
>JABMQX010000507.1 GCA_013203085.1 bacterium
CGAAGCACAACTTGGACCGATCCCAACCCAACATCCACCCAGAAGTTCTACAGAATCGAACTCGAGTGATTGGCACCTCACAGTGGCGCCGCGTAACGCTTCCGAAACCGGCGCACAATCGGGAAGTGCATCTTCGCTTCTCGGCAAGCAACTGTTACCAGAAAGCAATCACATGAGCTCAATCCTGCGACTGAAAGGCATTCAGACTCACGAGCAAAGAGGTGCCTTCTAACAGACAAAACCTGTCTCCACGATCTTTCTTGCAAGTCTGGGCTTCGCAATCGGTGTCTAACACCTTCCAAATGCGAACGGTACGACCGACAGGTGCCCCGCTTTTTTTTGGCCGGAGACAAGGGCCGCTGCTGATCTGCCGTTGTGCGGGGCTGAAAACCCCTCGGCGGCCACCTCCTGAATTCCAGCGGAGGATAATGTCCTTGACCGAGGGAATTGCTTCTGGCATGCTTCGCCGACACTGCCCGTTCAATTGAACAATGATGCAAAAACACAGCTTGTCGAGAGGTGAGCGGGAGTCCTCGCTCGCCACGGCGATTGCCCGGGTTCATTCATCGGTAGGTCGTGGGAACCGGGAGAGTTATTGAGAGCGAAACACAAGCGGAGGACAATATGGCAGACCCTAACGAAGTCAATGTGAGAGAAGGTGGCGGGAACTTGGCGTCCGATATCGAGGCTGCCTTGAGCGGCGAGGTGCCCTTCTCCAATCTGCCCCTGGCGGATTTCTCGCAGGAAGAAATCACGAAAGCGATGCAGGATGCGCTGGCACTTGTAGAGAAGAACCTGGGGAAGGACTACCCGTTCGTCATCGGCGGTGAGCTTCTTCATTCCGATGATAAATCGGTGTCGCTAAATCCGAGTCACATCCACCAGGAGATCGGGCACATTTCGAAAGCGAGCACCGTGGATGTCGGCGACGCAGTCACCGCCGCCAAGGAAGCCTTCAAGGCGTGGAGTCACACATCCGCCCGCGAACGAGCCATGGTTTTGCTCGTTGCTGCCGAGGAGATGCGGCATCGCAAGTACGAACTGGCTGCCTGGCAGGTCTACGAAGAGGGAAAAAACTGGGTGGAGGCGGACGCCGACCTGGCGGAATCAATTGATTACCTGGAATACTACGCCCGCGAGGCGCTGCGGCTGGACATGCCGCTGCGGTTTGACATTCCGGGTGAGACGAACGAGTACTTCTACGAGCCGCGAGGGGTCTGCGTCGTGATTGCCCCGTGGAATTTCCCCCTGGCGATCTCCGCCGGAATGACCACGGCGGCGCTGGCGGCCGGTAACACCGTCATATACAAACCGTCGGGGGATTCCCCGGTTGTGGGCGCCATCATGGTTGACATTTTGAACCGCTCAGGGTTGCCCACGGGCGTCTTGAACTTCGTTCCCGGGCCAGGCGCTGAGATCGGCGACCCTCTGGTATCGCACCCGGACGTGGACCTGATCGCGTTCACCGGTTCGCGAGAGGTCGGTCTCCGGATCGTTCGACTGGCGGGGGACACTCGCGAAGGGCAGAGAGGCATAAAGCGAGTCATCGCGGAGATGGGCGGTAAAAACGCCCTCATCGTCGCGGAAGATGCCGACCTGGAGGCTGCCGCCATGGGCACGGTCATTTCGGCGTACGGCTACCAGGGGCAGAAATGCTCCGCCTGCTCGCGGGCTATCGTTCTGGAAGGCGTTTACGACAAGTACCTGGAGATTCTCACAGAAAAGACGATGCAAATCACCATTGGTCCCGCAGAGGATCCCGACGCCTTCTTCGGCCCCTTGATCAACGAAGCGGCTCGCAAAAAGGTGCTTCGCTACATTGAGATCGGCAAACACGAAGCACGGCTGGCTCTTCACCGGGACGTGGGGTCGCTCGCCGATGAGGGCTATTTCGTTGGCCCGGTGATCTTCGCGGATGTGCCACCTCGGGCGAGAATTGCTCAGGAAGAGATCTTCGGTCCGGTGTTGAGCGTCATCCGTGCGAAGGATATTGACGAGGCGATCGAGGTCGCGAACGACTCGGATTACGCCCTCACTGGCGGTGCCTATTCCGCCAGCCGAGAAACCCTCGATAGGGTGAAAAGGGAGTTCAAGGTCGGTAACCTCTACCTCAACAGGAAAATCACCGGCTCCGTGGTCAACCGGCAGCCGTTCGGCGGGTTCAAAATGTCCGGCATCGGCTCCAAAGCCGGCGGCCCGGACTACCTCCGCCAGTTCATGATTCCCCGAACCGTAACGGAGAAAATCGGTTGAGAAGCGCCAAGTCCCGGAGCAGGCAGGTACGTATTTGAGGCCAGCCATCGTGCGCCGTCTCAGGCCGTACTTTGCACGCGCGCTCACGCGACGCTCACCGCCGAGGCAGCTTGCGAGGCCGCTGCTTCACATGGCGCAGTGCGAGTGGACCGACTGCACCCAGAGGGATCCCCCCCGCAGAGTACTGCTTCACTCTTCCATCAAGCGGTAATAACCCGACGGCGCCCCGGGTGGAATCTCGACCGTATAGCTCGTCTCCGACATGGGGACGGTGATGGCCTGCCAGTCAGGGGGAGACAGGGTCGGGGTGTACTCAATCGTCACCTGCCCCATGGCCGCGCTCCAGTCTAACGTTGTGGTTTCGCCCTCGCCCTTGGCAACCTCGGCCACTTCCAGCGGAGGAGGCTCCCCAAGCTGTGTGCGCATGTCCCAATCCGAACCATTGTGCTCAGCTCCGCAAAGGGCGATCCGCCTGTTCCGGAATGCTAACCCATAGAGGATTTGGTTATTGTCGGATTCCCACACCTGCTCGGCAAGAACGCTTCCGTCGTCGCCATTGAGCCGCTCCAGCCTGCAGTGGCTGATGCCGTCGGCGTCGAGTTGGAGCCCTCCGACCAGGGCATTGTCCAGACCGTCCACCACCACATCGTAGCACGTCTCGCTTCGGCCCTCGGCGCTCTCGAAAGTGCGTGTCCAGAGTCGCTGACCATCGCCTGCGGCGTACTTGATTATAAGCCAGTCGTATTCGTGGTTGGGATCGTTGTCCGTTTCTTTGTTCCCCACTACGAAGTACCGTGCCCGGAGGAGTTGTGAAGAGCCTTGAGCAAATTGAAGCAGCGTTTGAGGGGA
>JABMQX010000508.1 GCA_013203085.1 bacterium
GGCTGGCGTTTATCTCCCGTCGCTTGTACCCCTCACTGAAACGGTCGCCATCTCCAACAAGCCCGTGATAGCGCCGCGGTTTTCCGAGGCTTGACTTAACCGTGTCGAAATACACCGCGTAGGTCGTCAACGCACGGTCGGGCACGACGAAGCTGAGCGTTACCGCTGTTATTCCAAAGAACTTCTGGACCCGCCATGGCAAAAGGTACCGCTCATATCCCGGGCGGGAAGGATCGAAGACCCGAGGTTGTCCTGATTGAGTGTAGGCGACCACCTCGATGGCGGTCTCATCGAAAACTCCGGAGGAGCCCTGCTTGGCCAAGGCGCGCTGAAAGTCGATGTCCACCGACGCAGGCGAATTCGATCGTGTCCTTCCTCGTGGGTCAACGGTCAGCCGAATGCGATAGTGGTTGGGCGATATCCACACCGGGTTTGCAGCGACAGCTCCCGGCTCCTCGGCGGCAAGCGAAGCGATTAGCAACATCGCGCCAGCAAACCTCGGCCAGTGCAACCATTGGGTGATAGAAATGGACGTCCGCATAGCGGCAATCGTAACACGGGCAGTAAGCCGCGATCAAGGTGTCATGCTCTCGCGCACTTTGGCCTTCAAGCGACACAACAGGTCCCGGTGGCTGGGGGAAAGGCCTTTTCTGCGACGTCGCAAGAGAGATGCAATCGGGATTTGAGCCCTCCGCAGTAGCACCACAAGCGTTAGACGCGATAGCCCATGCCCAGATGTAGCACGTGTAATTTTGCCTCTGTCGCGCCGCATAGTTTCCTTTTTCGCCTTTTCTAAGGAGTGCGCATGCTAAGTGGAAAATGTCAGAAAAATGGAGGCAATTTGAGGGCGAGTTCGGTAGCATATGGCTGTCAAGTCATCCGGTTCTTTTGAACAATTAGCTGAAATCATTGGAGGTCGAAAATGAACACAAATCAGTCGGTGTCGGCACGTGCATGCCGTGGTATGAACCGCCGAGAGTTCCTCAGAGGATGCGCCGCTTGTGCCGCCGGCGCAGGCCTGCTGACCGCTCGCAGCGCTCTGCGGGCCGCGGAAAAATCCGAAAAGGTGCGAATCCGCATCGTATACTCGCTGCACGCCCCCAAGCAACCCGGACCGGACTGGCCGAATGTCGGGTTTGATTTTCGTCCCGTGATGGAGGGGTTTAACAGGGAGTTGGCGGCTCGCTGCAAGGGCTTTGAATTCGTGCAGTCTCTGGCAAACGGAGAGCAGAAGGCAAAGGAAATTCTCAACGGCGATAAGTCCGCCGAAATTGACGGCTATCTTGTTTTCCAGATGAACTGCTGGAATCGCGTGGTTCAGACGATAGCGACGTCGGGCAAGCCCGTACTCTACGCCGATTTCAAGTACGCTGGCAGCGGTGGGTTCCTGGTCTACACGGCCGGCTTACTGCGCAGCAAGGCACCCAATGTGGGATTTGTCTCCTCATCGCGGATTGAAGACATCGCCGAAGCAGTCAAGTGTTTCGAGTTGGTCAAAAAAGGCGGGGCGGTATCTGATTTCGTCGTTGCGACGAGGAAAGCTCGCATAGCCCGGACGCCGAAGCCGGGCGACCTCACCTGCAAGGCCGACGAACTAAAGACGACATCGGTAAAGGAATGCATCGAACAGATGAAGGCCTCGAAGATTCTGGGGGTGCGTGATCAGAAGTCCGGCTCGGCTCAGCCGATCATGGGGATTCCAATGGAACGCGTTTCGTTTGCCGAGGTGAACGAGGCATGGAAGGCGGCCGACAAAGATGAATCTCGTGCTGTGGCCAATCGCTGGGAGAAGAATGCGGAGGACGTGATCGGTGTATCTCGCGAGACGCTGGAGACCTCGGCGGCGATGTACCTGGGCATGAAGGAGGTATTGAAGAAACACGGGGCCAACGCGATCGCGATCAACTGTCTGGGGGGATTTTACGGTGGGCACATCCATGCATATCCGTGTCTGGGCTTTCACGAACTGAATAACGAAGGGCTGGTGGGTGCGTGCGAATGCGACATACCTTCCACAGCCACGATGATCATGATCAACAAGTTGACGCAGGGTCGGCCGGGCTATATCTCCGATCCCGTCATAGATACTTCGACACGGCAAATCATCTATGCCCACTGTGTGGCGTCAAACAAAGTATTTGGACCTGAAGGACAGGCGAATCCGTATAAGATCATGACGCATTCGGAGGATCGCCAGGGTGCATCGATGCGGTCCATTCTGCCACTGGGTCATATGACGACAACCATGAGGATAAACCCCGGGCGTAAAGAGATCCTCTTCCATCAGGGCAAGGCTGTCGCGAACGATCCGGATGATCGGGCGTGTCGGACAAAACTCTGTGTCGAACCAGTGGGTGACCTTGAGAAGCTTTTTACTATGTGGGACCGTTGGGGCTGGCATCGAGTGACATGCTATGGAGACCTGAAAGAGCCGGTCTTTGCCCTGGCCGATACCATCGGCTGGAGAGTCGTCCAAGAAGCGTGATCCAAAATCCTCAATTTTCAGCGTCTGGCGTTCTTGGCCTTTCTGTCAGAAACGTTAGCCGAGTTCGCGGCCAGAAGCGTTGAAATCGGACCGCATTTTGTCCTTGAGGTCCAAGGATTTTTCGATAATGAAACATCTCTTCTGACGATGAAAACCAGGATCCCCGGATCTGTAGCACCTAATGCCTTTCTGACCGCCGCATTTATCTCGACGACGCCCGAGACGTTGCCTCCTATCGGCCGCTGGTTTCAGCCCCCGGTGGCCGTAATCTTTTTATAGTTCTGAAGGCACGCGATCCTCTTTTGTGATCACGGTCAAGAGCGAAAGCGCCAAAAGTAAATTTCACGCGCCGCACAATTTCCTTTTTTACACAAACAGGACTATCCGTAGTGTTAAGAGCGGATCATCCATGTTGGAATGGTCGGACCGTGAATCCCCAGCCTTCGTCCCATGAACGTGAGCGGCTTCGAGGGCAGGATTCCCGGGCGTTGCAGGCGTTCTGCCTCGTTCTATCCAGGAAGTCCCATGCTGCTCAACATCTGGAGGCTGAGAATGAGAACCGAGCGAACGAGGTTCAAGAAAAATGAGTTGACAGCCACGTTCTCAATGTCACAGTCTTACCTCCCTCCGGCGGCCGGAATGTGTGCCGCTGTCCAGAAGTGTCCATATCTTAAGGCCATCTTGAGATCCATAACAGACTTCGAAAGAGAGGAAAATGGTTACAGTCGGTGCTAAGCAAATCCTAAGTCTCGCGAATAGTGTGTTCATTTTGGTGGTCTCCGCCGCCGCGGCAGGCGTCACTCAGGATTTCAGTTAGGCGCTTGATCCGGCCGAATGGCAACTCTACGGAGACACAACGCACAATCTGGACAAAGGCTGGATTCAGTTGACGCCGGACGCCCCGAACCAGTTCTCGTCTATCTTCTATCAGAAGCCGATTAACACGGTTCATTTCAAGGCCCGGTTTGACGTCTATCTCGGAAGCAAGGACAGCGGCGCCGACGGAATCGTGTTCGCTTTTGTGCGGGAACCTGGGTTGGGGATCGAAGGCTACGGAGGCCAAATGGCGTTTCTGACGGGCCTGGACGGCTACGGCATTGAATTTGACACGTTTCCGACGCGGGGCGGGACTCCCGGAAATCAGCCCGATAGGGAGAACCATGTGGGTGTGTCGAAAGCGGAGCCGGGAACGACAGTGGGCAAGGGCTTTGCCCTCTACCAAAACGATGACCTGCCCCACGATCTGGAGAGAGGCTATTGGCTCTCGGCTGAAGTCCATTTCACCAGCGGACACGTTCAGATGTGGATGTCCAGAAGCTCCTTGCCTTGGGCACGGGAGTTAGTGATCGAGTACACGATTCCGGATTGGCAAGATTATGAGGCGTACCTGGGATTCACAGCCGCGACAGGCGGATCCTACAACGCCCATCGTGTGGATAACGTCGCCTTCAGCGGCGTTGACCCTGGCATAAGGCAAAACTGGCATGTGGACGCATCGGCCCCCGAATCCGGAGACGGACAGAGCTGGGAAACTCCCTTCAAAACCATCCAGAGAGCGATGAACATTGCATTCGATGGGGACATCGTCACGGTCGCCCCTGGGACCTATCTTGAAAACATCGATTTTGGAGGGAAGAACATCGTTCTTCAGAGCAAAGATCCTCTTGATCCCGATACTGTTGACAATACGATCATTGATGGTAGTCAGCTTGGCCCGGTCGTGGCCTTTACGGGGACAGAAGTTGGAACATGCGTCCTCTCGGGTTTCACGATACGGAACGGCAGCGCCTATACTGGCGGCGGAATCTCGGGGGGTTGGAGATGGGATACGCATACCCGCGCTACCATCTTGAACAACACCATCACCGACAACTTGGCGGAAGAGGGGGGAGGAGTTTCGTACTGCGATGGCATCATCAAAAGCAACCGCATCACCAATAACGAGGCTAAGAAACAAGGAGGAGGCCTGTACGGGTGCGACGGGATGATAATGGGCAACACCATTACCGACAATCGTTGTACCGGTCCCATGGGAGGCGGAGGCGCCTTGAACTTCTGCGGCGGACTGATCGCGAACAACCAGATCTCCCGGAACGTTAGCGGCGGCTACGCCGGAGGCCTCTACCTCTGCGGCGGCACCATCCAGAGCAATCTGATCACCCACAATTCGGCCGGCATGATGGGGGGAGAACTGTATGGAGGCGACGGGATCATCATCAACAATACGATTGTTGAAAACGAGGCGGGGGCCGGCTACGACGGCGGAGGTCTTTACCAGTACAGCGGGACGATCATGAACTGCATTATCTGGGACAATGTGCCCGAGCAGCTTGTTGATTGCAGTATGCCCACTTATTCCTTGATCCAGGGCTGGAGTGAGGGCGGTGAAGGGAACAAAAGTTACGTTTCGGACCTCTTCGTCTACGGCGAAGGTGACTATCATCTCCATCCGGATTCCCGCTGCATTGACTCGGGGAGGCGACCCTATCCGATAGCCTCAGGCCTGGACATGGACGGGCACTTGCGCATTGTGGAGAAGTACATTACTTCGAACCCGCTCGTAGACATGGGAGCCTACGAATACAATTCGAAGCCATTCGAGATCACTGAATTCAACCTCAGGCCGAACGGGACAAGGCGCATCGTTTGGTCTGCCCAGCCGGATGACACCTACACTATCTGGTGGCGTAAACACTCTGACTAAAAGGGGTGGTGGGAGTTGGAAACGATCACCACTGACTGGGACGAGTCCGCCGTGTACTTTGTTGATGAGACCTGGGTGTCCCCTGATTGGAAAGCGCTCCTCTATCGCGTTGAAATGAACTGGCCTGTGGAGCAAACACCCTGAGGGGAAATGTTGGACCGAAGGATACTGCCGCATATGTGCGGACTATCTGGCAATTCTTCGCTTGGTCAGCAGCATTGGCCAAGGCATCGTTGGTGCAATGAACCTTTGAATAGGGAGGAAGGTTAGGATGAAGATGTTGCCTGCTGTGGTAGGTCTTTTCCTTATGATCTGCATTTGTCCCTTGGGCTTGGCCACCTTGTGGTACGTGGGGCCGCCGTCTTTGGGATCGGACTCGAATCCGGGGACGGAAGGGGAACCGTTCGCTACCATTCAGAAAGGAATTGACACGGCAGAACATGGTGACACGGTGGTGGTCGCGGAAGGGGTCTATTCCGAGAACGTTGCCTTTGGGGGCAAAAACATCACCGTGAGAGGCACGGGGCCGGTGGAGAACACCGTCATTGATGGGGGTGCAGCCGGCGCCGTGGTGACTTTTCTCGGGACCGAAAATGAGACCTGCGTTCTCTCCGGCTTCACGATTCGGAATGGCATCGGCAAGAAGTTCCCTGAGCAGAGCGGCGAGACTCGCTTCGGGGGCGGAATCTGTGGCGGAACGCAGGACAAACACACACTCGCCTCGATCTGGTACTGTGTGATTACATCGAACGTCGCCGATCACGGCGGGGGCCTTGCGTTCTGTGACGGATTCCTCCAAGGCAATCGCATAAGTGGAAACTCTGCCTCAGGCCTTGAACGCTGCAACGCAACGATCGAGAGCAATGTCGTCAGCGAAAACGGTGGCGGTGGATTGGTTGATTGTGATGGCACGATCAGGTTCAACGCCATCGTCGAAAACGAGGGCGATGGCCTGAACGGCTGCGGGACCATCGTGAGCAACAACTTTATCAGCAAGAACGAGGGCGGTGGACTGCTCTCTGGGAGGGGAACGATTCACAACAATCGTATCACCGAAAACCTGGGCGTGGGTGTCCATTTTGAGGAAGGAGAGCTATTCGGAAACTTGATTGTGGGCAACCAGGGTATCGGTATCTGGTGCGACGCCGGTTTCGCCGGGGCGCTGGAGAACAATACGGTCGTCTGGAACTCGGGCGGAGGGGTGGCCGGCGAAGGCGCCGCGGCAAGTCTGATCAACTGCATCGTCTGGGGAAATACGCCGGTGGGAGGTCAGCAGCTCAGTAACTGTGAGAACATGGACGTCCACTTCTCCTGCGTCCAAGGCGGTTGGCCGTATGGCGATGGGAACATCGCGTACGATCCCGAGTTCATAGACCCGGACGGCGGGGATGGCGATCCCGATACGTTCGAGGACAACAACTACAGGCTTTCGCCGGACTCTCCCTGCGTTGACAGTGGCATGAACGAGGTATGGATGTGGATCGCCGTTGACCTGGACGGCAACCCCCGCAACGCCTACAGGACGGTGGATATGGGGGCCTACGAATACGTGTATTAGCCCCCCAGCCCCGTTGTCGTCGTGGAGGATCCACGTGGCTTATTGACGGTGGACATATCGGGAATCCTGGATCACTGGAACATGGAGGAGGGGAACGCGACGTATTCTCCTGCTACCGACACCTACACTGTGACGGCAGACGGCGGGGACATATGGTTTCGTGACGACGGGTTTCGTTACACGTACCTCCAGGTGCCGGCCGGGGTGAAGGATTTCAAGGTATCGGTGCGCGTGGACGGGCCGCCCGCGAGAAAGACGTGGGAAAATCCCTGGATCAAGGCCGGGATCATGGTCCGGCAGGACCTGGATGCCGACTCTGCGTTCATGACGCTTGCGGCGACGCAGGACAACGGGATGGTGCAGTTCTATAGGGCCGAGAAGGGAGAGTCCGCGGCGCGGCAAGGAGGCGACGCCTCGAAACAGCCTTACCTGGGTGGTGGGCGGAATTTCGTCGGCCCCGTCTGGCTGAAACTCGAGCGCCGAGGCAACCTGTTCGTCGGGCATTATTCGTACAACGGCAGCCAATGGGTAAGAGGATCGGTGTGGGAGTATCCCGCCGAGCATACCATCGAATTTGAGGAACCCTTCTACGTGGGGATATGTCTCACGAGCCATGAAGGGGGAGTTCTGACCGACGCGGTTTTTGGAGATTTCTCTTTTGCGCGGCTTCCTCCCCTGGCAAGGTCCGTGACGCAGGATTTCAGTGCTCCACTCGATCCCTCGGAGTGGGAGCTGTACGGAATCGCCACGCACGATCCGGCCAATCACTGGATTCAGTTAACACCGGACGCTGCTGACCAGTTCAGCTCCATTTTCTACAAAAGGCCTTTCAACACCGCATTTTTCAGGGCCCGATTCGACATCTATTGTGGGGACAAGGATGGAGCGGACGGGATCGTGTTCGCTTTTGTGAAGGAGCCGGGGCTGGGGATCGAAGGATACGGGGGGCAGATGGCGTTTCTGACGGGACTGGATGGCTATGGCATCGAATTCGATACGTTTCCCGCCCGCGGCGGCACTCCCGGAAACCAGCCGGACACAGAAAACCATGTGGGTGTTTCCATGGCAGAGCCCGGCATGACGCCGGGGAAGGGATTTGCCCTCTACCAGAACGACAATCTGCCCTACGACCTGGAGAACGGGACCTGGTTCTCCGCCGAAGTCGAGTTCAGGAGCGGCCATGTCCGGATGTGGATGTGGAACGATTCCATCAGTTGGACGAAGCAGTTGGTCATTGATTACACCATTCCCGGTTGTCAAGACTACGACGCGTACTTAGGGTTCACGGCGGCGACGGGTGACATGAGCAACCTCCACGCCGTGGACAATGTCACCTTTTCGGATGGCGCCGCGGTGCTCGAGGATTTCGAGGACCTCGCGGCGGATGTGTTCAATGAAGTGGGTGGAACATGGGAGGTTCGCGAAGGGCTCTCCACGACGCCTGTGTACTTCCAGGCGGAGCAGGATACCCCCGGGCCGTATCGCTCCTGGCTGACCGCCGGGGATCTCACCGAATACACCTTTGAAGCGGATTTCGTCCTCAACTCCGGGCAGGAAGCGAAATTTATTTATGCCCATGCCGATACGGGTGAAGAGTACCGCGTGGGTTTCTGGCTCGACCGCTCCAGGCTCTGCATCCCGGCATGGGGCCAGGTGTGGGGGACTCGTAATTTCACCGTAGGAGGGCTCAATCTCGCCTACGGCCCCGACACGTACCACGTCAAGATCGAAGTGAGCCTGTGGGGTGTGTGCGTATGGTTGGATGGTGTTCTCCTCCACAGCCAGCCGTGGGCCAATGATCAACCTCTGGGCGACGGAAAGGTTGGCGTGGGCACCTATGCCGCCACGGCGTATTTCGACAATGTGAGCGTGAGCGGGTATGAGGGGATCGGCGACCCCTGGGGGCTCA
>JABMQX010000509.1 GCA_013203085.1 bacterium
CTCATCCTCAATTACGCGACGTCCGCTTCTGGAAGTATTCGTGTTGAAATTCAAGACCTCGAAGGCAAACCATTTCCCGGTTTCTCGCTGGCGGAAGCAAAAGACTTGTATGGCGACGAAATCGCAGAGGCGTATTCCTGGAAGTCGGGTCGCGATGTCTCGGCCCTTGCCGGCAGGCCGGTTCGCCTCCGGTTCGTCTTAAAGGACGCAGACCTGTACTCCTATCGCTTCGGAGAATAAGGTTTGTTCCCTTTGTGCCCGATTCACGTTCAAGTTCCTTTGTTGGGTCGCTTTTTTGAAGGACACCAACAGCTTTCATTGACGTAGGGCGCGGCGCCGTTGGATTTCATCCCGTGCCGTCGCCGTTCCGAATTCACACGCTGGTTATGTTGGGAATGAGAAGATGAAACTACGGAGGGCAATTCTCGCATCTATGGTAGCACAAACTTTGATCTCACCTGCATCGGGCACGGTGGGCGTGATGCCGACCCACCTGCGGTGCGAATATGCAGTGAATCCATTGGCCGTTGATGTCGTGCGGCCGCGGTTGAGCTGGGTTCTGGTTTCCGAGGAGCGTGCTCAGGCGCAGACGGCGTACCGTGTTCTCGTGGCAAGCAGTGAGGCCAAGCTGGCAGCCGGGTTGGGTGACCTGTGGGACAGCGGCAGGCTCCCCTCCGACAAATCCATTCACGTGGTCTATGGAGGTAAGCCCCTGCGATCCCGAATGCGAGCCTATTGGAAAATGTGTGCCTGGGGCAAAAACGGCAAAGCCTCGGCGTGGAGCCAGCCCGCTGCGTGGCAGATGGGGCTCCTCGATTCCGGCGACTGGAGGGCGAAATGGATCGGCGCCGCAGGAGACTCGTCACCGATGCTGCGAAAAACGTTTTCGCTTGCTTCGCCGATTAAGCGCGCCACCGTGTACGCTTCCGCATTGGGATTGTATGAACTTCGACTCAACGGCAAGCGGGTGGGCGACCATATCCTTGCCCCCGAATGGACCGACTACCATAAACGAGTTCAGTACCAGACCTACGATGTCACCCAAATGCTCCAGCGGGGCGACAACGCCGTCGGCGCTATCTTGGGCGATGGGTGGTACGCAGGGCGGGTCGGAATAAGCCACATCGTCGGCCCGGGCACGCCTCTGCGTGGATTCTACGGACCGCGACCCTGGTTTCTATTCCAGATGGAAATCGAACTTGCCGATGGCAGCCAGCGGGTCATCCTTTCCGACCCGACCTGGAAGGCGAGCACGGATGCTCCCATCCGCAGCTCGTGCATGCTGGACGGAGAGGTTTATGATGCCCGGAAAGATATGCCGGGGTGGGACAAGTCTGGATTTGATGATTCGGACTGGAAACCGGTTGATGTAGGGCCGCGCCTCGATGCCAGATTGGTCTCGCAGCCCAACGAGCCGATCCGCATCGTCCGGGAATTGAAACCGATTGGCATGACGGAGCCGACGCCAGGGTCATTCGTCTTCGACTTCGGCCAGAACATCGTCGGTTGGTGCCGGCTGAACGTTCGAGGAGTCGCCGGCACGACGGTTACGCTACGGCATGCCGAGGTTCTCGATGCTGATGGCAATATCTACACCGATAACCTGCGGGTGCCCAAGGACGGGAAACCTGGAGGGGCGCGGCAGACGGACAAGTACACCCTTCGCGGGGGAGCTGAGGAGGTCTTCGAACCGCGCTTCACGTACCACGGCTTTCGCTATGTCGAACTGCAAGGCCTGCCCCACAAGCCGTCGCTCGACTCGCTTGTCGGCTGCGTCATCCACTCGGCAACATCCCGTGCAAGCACATTTGAGTGTTCGGACCCGATGCACAACAAACTGATGGAGAACATTGTCTGGACGCAGCGCGGCAATATGCACAGCACTCCCACCGACTGCCCGCAAAGAGACGAGCGTATGGGGTGGCTCGGCGATGCGCAGATCTTCTCCCAAACCGCATGCTTTAACATGGACATGGCGAGGTTTTTCACGAAATGGTCCCAGGATATTCGCGATGCCCAAGCGGATGACGGGCGATACCCCGATTTCGCCCCGCATCCTTTCGACCCCAATGCAAGGTTTTCAGGGGCGCCCGCATGGGCCGACGCAGGTGTGATCATCCCTTGGCGAGTCTATGTCAACTACGGTGATGTCAGAATCCTTGAGGAACATTTCGAATCCGCCAAACGCTGGGTTGAATTTGTCCGCAGCCAAAGCCCGGAACTTATCTGGACGGGCAACCGAGGCAACGACTACGGCGATTGGCTTAACGGAAATACGCTCATCCTCAACGATTGGCCCCGGTCCGGCGCGGAGATCCCAAAAGAGGTCCTGGCGACGGCTTTCTTCGCTCACTCCGCGGAATTGCTCTCCAGGATGGCGGCCGTCATCGGGCGCGACGATGACGCCAGGCGCTATGCGTCCCTTGCCGGGTCTATCAAGACCGCTTTCAACCGCGCTTTCGTGAAGCCTGATGGTCGCGTC
>JABMQX010000510.1 GCA_013203085.1 bacterium
ACATCGTAGCTCGCCCCTCTTAGCCAGTCGGCATATCTCGCGGACTTCTCAAGGATTCGCCATTCTCCCGCTATGCTTAAGAGGGTTCGCACGCGGCCCTTGCTGAGGGTCGCCAGAAGCTCAGCGCACCTTCCACGCCCTGCTTTCTTGTTGTAGGGGAAGTCCTCGGTTTGCATCTGCCCCACGATCTTACTGAGGGGCCTCGTGAGATGCTGCGAAAGTTCAATTTGGGGGATTTGCTTTCCGGAGAAAGTTGTGACAAACGGATCGCGAGCATTTTGCCACATGCACACGTGGGCGATGACGTTATCGAAGCTCGGCTTGCGGTGGTGAAGATGTCCTTTCCAGTCGGAGGATCGGGTGTGTATCTCGATATCCCCTTTGGCGACTTCGCCCCCTTCAAACTCCAGGGCCGCCTGAATGAAATCGGGTCCAGCTTCCAGATTCCATATCCCCGGTGAGATCACTTTTACTGCCCTTCCGTCGGCAGTTCGCAGGTTTTTCAGATAGGCCTGTGTGTACCAGATGCAGGAAACCAGCCGCTCAGAGATGGGAAGGTAATCGCCGGCCTGCTCGCCAAGGACGGTCGAGTCGAAATCTTTGAATACCGAGTAATCCGCAGAGAAGCTTCGTCCCGTCATGCCGGTCAACTGCTATCCCTCATAAAGTGGAACACCTTTTTTTGGCGATCAATTTCGACTCGCCGCGCAGTGTGCCAAGCCGTGCGCCCCTCCCTGTGGAATGCACTTGAGAACGCCGACGCATCCGAACCCTACCAAATAAAGCCCCCCCATGAAAGGGAAAGTCACCGCCATGGTAATCCCTCATCTATGAAAGCGGGGGTGAAAGAAACATACCCACATTCCTCGACACAAAAGCCTTGACACCGAACAAGCGTTTTGAGAAATTGAGCTTGCTTAGTGTCCCGTTGTTGGGCAGGGTTGGAAACAAGAAACCACTCAGAAGGGGGAAACAGAATGAGTGCGAGAGCAGGCTTTGTGATCGTAGTTCTTGTCATACTGACTATGGGAGTCGCGTTGTGCGGCCCCTCTGCGGCTCAAGAGGAGGCCGCGCCGGCCGTGAGAACGTGGACGGCGGGAGTAGATGCGACGGTGTACAGCGAATACGTCTGGAGGGGCTTGAACAAGTACGAGACCTCCATCGCCCCTTCTGTTTACGTGAGGTTTCCCTCCTTCTGCATCAAAGTGGCAGGGATTGCTGAAACCGGAGGAGGTGGAGGCATGGGGGAGGTAACTCCCTCCCTTGAGTATTTCTTCTCGGCGGGAGAGCTCGACTTCAGCGTGGGGTACATCTTCTACGGTTACGACGAGTCCCTTTACTCTGACACTTCGGAAATCTTTGGCAAAGCCTCCTGGAATACGGGCACGCCCATTTCTCCTTCACTGGAAATGTATTGGGATATTGATGAAGCCGACGCGTTATATGCCCGCCTCGGGGTTTGCTATGCCGATCGTATTGAGGACATCAGTTACAAGCTGCTCGCGACCCTCGGCGGGGGCACGGAAGGGTTCAGCGAGACGTATTTCTGGGTCTCGGAGTCCGGGCTGACCGACTTCGAAATATCTTTCTCGATGGTTATCCCGGTTTCCGAACAGATAAGCTTCGAGCCGTTTGTCGGATATTCCGTTCTGGTGAACAGCTCCATCAAAACATTCGCGGAAGACGACTCGAACGAATACATAGGCGCTTCCATACATGTAGTTTTCTGAGAAGAGCTGCGGTCCTTCGGAGAATGCTGCCGCGAGCAGAGGTTTTTCGCATTGGTCTCTGTTCATCGAAAGGTCAGGCTATGATTTTGGTGGTAGATGATGACACTCTGCTCGCTGGCGCTCTCGCCGTAGCTTTCGAGAAGGAAGGCTACCGTGTGCAAATTGCGAACGACGGCGGCGAGGCTTATCGCTATGTCAAGGACCCAAGCTGTAAGCTGCTTATTCTTGACATGCACATGCCACATGTCAACGGCGCCGAGCTGCTGATACTTATGGCGAACGAAGAAATCAGGGTGCCCACTATCGCCATTAGCAGTTTTCGGGATTTTACCTCCGACGAGCTGAAGGGATTCTCCGGCGTTGTCGCTTTCTTGCAAAAGCCCTTCGAGATATCCGAACTGGTCAAAGTGGCCAAAAAGCACGTTCCGAAGAAAACCCGTGAACGAAAACGGAAGAGGCTTGCCGGCAAGGAGAACCGCTAAAGCTCCTTTCTGTGAGTTCCTCGCCCATCTTCTGCTGAAGGCGCGCGGCGTGTGGTTCCATTGGCGTTATCTCCTAAGAGACATATCCCACCAATACCACCTTCTGTCGCACAGACAACTTACCGATGCCACCGGGGAATAAATCATGGGAGTCATCAGGAAATTCGGGTGCGCCTTTCGGGGAATCGCCGAAGCGATCCGTGTGGAGAACAGCTTTAAGTTTCACTTTGCGGCGGCTCTCGCAGCGATCAGTTTAGGAGTTTTCCTGCGTATCAGCGCTGATGAATGGGCTGTTTTGTTCCTTGTGATCGCTCTTGTGCTGGTCGCGGAAATGTTCAATACCGTGATCGAACTCGTCGTCAAGATGATGACTCAGGAGCGCAACAAGCTTGCCCGACAACTGCTGGACATCAGTGCGGGAGCAGTGTTGTTGAGTTCCATCGCCTCCGTCGTTGTCGGTGTGGTGATTTTTGGAAGCAGGCTTTACAGGTTGCTATTTCCCGGATAGGAATACGTTTCCGCGACGTTCGAGCGCGAACGTTGCACGAGGGCATTCCTCAAAGCTCAGAGCTTCCGCGATGCGAAACGGCGCTCAGTGCTGAACCTGGCGCCGTCAGTCGAGAGCAGCGAAAGCCTATCCCCCTCTTGCTTTCCTTTCGAAGCGTTTCTCGCTCGCCCAAGAGCCAACTCTTTTTCGGAGTCGAGGGGGCTGTCAGCGGCCCAACTCTTTGAGCAACCCTTCCAGGGATTGCCTCATAGCCTTGTTGTAATCGTCGAGGGTGCCCTCAAAACGGAACACGAGCATATTTGGCTCTGAGGAGTTGAGGTCAATGTCATCGAAGCGGGTGATGCCTTTGTCGTTGACCGTGACTTTCGCGGGGACAAAGCCGAAAGCTCGGTTTCGTTGTCTGACATGCTTGCCGGGGAGGGCGCGCCATCGTCCGTCCAAAACCACCATCTTCCGCCCCGCCCCGTCTATGAAAGCGGGCGTTGACCACATGGAACGGCGCATTCCCCAAGCCTTTTTCTTC
The DNA here is from genome assembly GCA_013203085.1 of bacterium. Taxonomy (GTDB): domain Bacteria; phylum Auribacterota; class JABMQX01; order JABMQX01; family JABMQX01; genus JABMQX01. Next base: position 3,244 of record JABMQX010000510.1, read on the forward strand.
ACCTCCTCTGGAATGGGTTTGAAGAGAACCAGAATAGGGTCAACCTTCGTGGGGTCAGCTTTCATCAGGCCGTAGGCGAAGTAGTTCTGTATTCTCAGAGACCAACTGCCGAGGAGGTCACCCTGCCTGAATCCCCACTTCGACACGAACGGTTCCCTGCCAAAACAGGGCAGCCAATAGATCGGCAAACCGGACCGCATGACGCCGACGTAGGCGTGTGGGTCGAGCCCCACGTTATACTCATTCCCTCCATCGGAGTGTCCCGCAACAACGTAAAGCCTTTCGACTTTCGCTTTGAGCAGTCGGGGTGCACGGTTGAAAGCGGCACAGACATCCCGCAAGCTCCCCACAGCTATCAATGTTACCTTTTTGTCAGACTCTTGCAGGACGCTGATAATGAGCTTTGCCCCCTTCTGGAATTCTTGCGGCTGGTCAAGAGCTTTATCGGAGGGAGACTTCAGCTTGTTCGATAATCCATAAACAGACTGGACCTTCTTGCCTGTGATCGCCATCATCTGCTCGATCGGAATTCTCCCCGTTCTCTGCATCTGCTTTTCACCCTGATCGAGCACGATACCCCGAATGTCAAACTCATCAATCGAAAAAGCCGTTGCGAGGTCAAACCAATCGTCCGGATCGTCCGGCGGGTGAAAGAGATCGCTGCAATAAATGAGGGGGACCCTCCGGCTCTCCTGTTCGGCAACTCCGGCAGACGATAGCAAAGACGTGAAAAGAATCCCCACTCCCAGCACAACAGATATTCGCCATGCCACTGCAAGACCACTCAGTCTTTTTCTGCACATTCTCTTTCCTCCAAGGCTTTGTTCTTCGACAGGGGATAGCGCTCCGGCGGTTCCTCGGCATCGAATTGAGCCGGACCACCCTCCTTTGCAGAGATACTATCGGCCAGTCCGACTTTTTTCAAGCCCGATACGGTATTCGGCTTAGTGCCTCAGGGAGCGCGGAAGAGATGGATGCAGCTTCCTGAAAGGCTTTCACC
>JABMQX010000511.1 GCA_013203085.1 bacterium
ATGATTCCGCAGGCGCCGGGAGTTTTGCGGAGGCTTGCCAGCCAGCCACGCGGGTTCTCCAGCGTATTGCCGTCGTAATAAGCGCCCGCCAGTGTGCGAAAGCCGAGGTCGGAGAAGAACTTCAAGCTGGCCTCTCGCTTCCGGTGATACCAGCACACAATGACGAGGTCCTTCGGCACATACTTCCACGAGCCGGTAAAATCCCCCTCGACAAGGTAATAATCGCCGTGGGCGTTGTGATTGGGGTCAAGCATGTCCGACCACACGAAAACCTCCGCCCTTGGATTGGCTCCCCGGAGGATGGCGACCTGCTTAGTGATGCAATCGCCGAGGATTTTCGCCATGGTCATCTTTCTCGCTTTACAGGCAGCGCAGGAGCCGCCGGCCCGGACCTCGTCCATGCTCAGGAGGTATTTCTTCGGCTGAAGATGGCGGTGGATAAGGCGTGCTTCCTCCCGCCATATCTCATACAGCTCCGGCTCGGACATGCAGATGGAGACCTGCCAGCGATTGACGCACATCCCGTGGTAGAAACTCACCTTCAACTGCTGCCCGTTGCGGATACGGCTGCTCGGCGTCAAGCGGATCGGTACTGCCTCCCTGTGGGGCCGGGACGGATTCAGCCCCGGGTCAACAATCAGCTCGTAATCGAAGCCTTCCCGATAGACGGTCCGCCCGTCCTCGCTCCGAACGGTTATCGGCGTACCGGGGCGCCGGAGGACGTTCATCAGTCCGACCTCCTCGATTCGCAAGTCGTCCAGCCAGACGCGTCCCTCTTTTCCCTTCCACAACCCTGCGTAGAGCCGAACTCGGTCGTGGTGGAGGCTATTGAAAGCCATGGCGATCCGGCGCCAATCCGTCGTCGCCGGAACGCGGGGATCATAGGGCGCCAACGTATGCCCGTCGGCAAGAATCTGGATGCCGAATGCACTCGTTGGACTCAGCCCCTCCGTCTTCACCCAGCACCATATACGATAGAATCGGCGGGGACGTACCTTCAACTCCTGCATAATTCGGGCATGACCGTGCGGGTCAAGCTCCCCAAAATGCTCGAGGCGAAGGGAAGCCTTGCCCTCTTTGACGGTTTTTGTGTCAACGAAAGTTATCTCGCCGGGTTTATCGTGAAAACCGAAGCCTTTGAGACGGTTACCGCGAAACTCCTCAAATCCGCCATTGACCACCTGAGCCGGCGGATCGGGAACGAGCCTCGCTTCCCTTCCCCTCACGACGAAAAGGGCGTCATTGACCGGAATCCCCGCCGCGAGGTTCTTGTTGTGCGCCAGCACTGCACCGCCATAGCCCGTTGAGAAAATCGTCGGGATTAGCTCCACGCGATTCTCTTCGCAGAGTGCCTTCACCTCCATGAGCCGGCGAAGACTGTCCGCAGACCAGAGGCTGATTCTGTCAAGCCCGGCAGCCAGGACCATTCCGTTGAGTTCATGCTTCGCGGCGGTGCGGACGATCTGCCGGATATCCTCCACGTCGCTGTCTTTTCCCAGTCCCCGCGAGACATAGACCCAGCGGTACGGGAAAACCTTCTGCCCGGCATTGGCGGGGGCGCCAATCCGGTTTTCTGCCCATGCCGCGCGCCTACCAGGGGCAAACAACAACGCCAGGAGCAATATGAGCACAAATGCTTTTCTCATTTTTATTGAGTTCCATGGTTGTTTCCTTTGCGTCTTCGCGCCTTTGCGACCACGGCTTCGGCGCGGCTGTTTCCCCCTTCTCTCGCTAAGACGCCAAGGCTCCTCATTCAGTCAGGCCAGTCGCATAATTGACGGCGTCAACCGCGGTTGCTCCATAGTAGTCGCAGCCGGTCTTTTCAGAGACCAGATCGCTCGCGGCGGCCCCACCGATCATAATAGAGACTTTGTCTCGCAGCTCTGCCTCTTTGATAGCCTCAACCGTTTCCGCGATAGACTTGCAGCACGATGTCAGAAACACGCTCATTCCGACGAGGGTCGCGTTATTCTCATTGACGGCCTCGACGAATTTCGCGGGAGGAGTGTTGACGCCCAGATCAATCACACGAAATCCGGACCCACGCAGCATCAAGATAACGATATCCTTGCCGATGTCATGGATGTCGCTACGAACCGTTCCCACCACCACGGTTGCACCCTCCGCGTCAGGGGCCGGCGATTCTTTGAGGCTGGGACCCAAATAGTCCACGACCTTTTTCATAACGATGCCAGCGTACATCAGTTCCGGGATGTAGTATTCTCCCCGGTCGAACAGCCTGCCCACTTCCGCTAAGCCTTCCCGGCATTGCGCCACTATCTCCGTGGCAGCAACGCCTTCGTCCAGCTTTTGCTTGACGAGAGCGATGACTTCCTTTTCTCTCAACTTGCTCATAGCTTGTGTCAAGTCGCCTTGCTCATCCATTCGGGAATCTCCTTTCAAAACTGGATCAAACAAGCCCAGATATAAAGATAGGCCAGGGTGTCAACTTGCTCCCAGACCCTCCGGACTATCTTCTCGTCTCCCATGATCTCAGGGTATTCCTTGCGTTTCTCTTCCCAGGGAATACAGGCGCCTGGCTTCATCGTTTTTTCTTCCTGCTCTGACATTTGAACCACTCCTTCGATTGCGGATTGCAGAGTGCCGATTGCGGATTCCGAGATCCGAAATCAGTAAACCCCGTATTCCAGCGTGAACTCCGTCATCGCTTTGACATTCTCTATCTTCGCGTCATCTTGCATGATTGCCCCCGCATCCATGATGTATCCACCATCTTTGGCCACGCCGTCAATGACCTTCTTGCAGTAACTGCGTACGTCGTCAGGTGTTCCATAAGCTAACAGGTCGTTCGGTATGCCGCCGCTCAAGCAGAACTTGTGACCGACTTCTTTGTGGACTTCGAATATGTCTCCCCTGTCCACGTGGTAGATAATGCTCTTTTCGGGAAGCTGGGAGATGTACTTTAAGTTGCGGTTCCAGTCGCCTTCAGCGTAAAAGAGAGTCTGGCGCCCCTGCGCCCACAGTTCCTCGATAATCTGCTTTAGTGTCGGCCAGTGAAACCTCTCAACCGCGTCGGGGGAGAGAAAGGGAATGGACCCACGGTGGAGCCAGACGGTGATTGGCACTTTCTTTTCCGGGTCGGCGCCCGCAAGGGC
>JABMQX010000047.1 GCA_013203085.1 bacterium
AGACTCGTAACCATTATTCAAACTTGCCAATTGCTATTACCCAGTCGGATTTATTCGGTAGTTTGATCCTCTGCTGTTTGGGCTGTAACCGGCCTAAAGCAATCTCCTGATATTCTTTTCTTGTATCCACCGCCACCGCCGACTGTCCACCAGCCATACGCGGCAAATCAACCTGGATCGATTGGGTATCTTCCTGATAAATCACATAATGCTGACTCTTGGAATCTTTCAAAACGCAACCGCCGCTTAAGCAGAGTTGGTTCGCCCGCTGCATGTCAAGCAGGAATCGCTCGCGCCAGAAGGTCTTGTGCGTCCGAAACTGCTCTGGGTTGGGATACTTCCCCTTGTACGGGCCCCACTTGTTGAACCACTGCGAGTAGTAACCGAAGAACCCGCCCATTCCCCCGGCCATCGCCAGTCGCCAGAGGAGCCGTCGCGAGCCATCCATGCCGAGGTCGAAGCCATCACGGAGATAAGTGTGTCGTTCCTCGTAAAGGTGTGGCTGCGATGTATCGGCCTTGAGATCTTCAAGGACTTCTTGATAATTTTTTGGCCCGTGGTTTGTGGTTGTTATTTCGTTTTTTCTGCCGAAGCCCGAGTACGATATTATATTGTAAGGGCCTTTAAGTTTTCTGCCTCTGGCACTGAGCAGATGCTGCCATCCGAGATGGTCGTGCATATATTTTGCCCAAGCGTTGAGTTGGTCATTGTTAGCCCACTCGTGAAGATCATATCCGTACCCCATAGACCACCCTGGCAGAGGACCGAGGCGCGCGGCGATGTATCGCTGTAACCTCCGATCCACATATCCGTTGATCCCTCCCGGCAGACGTTTCGGCGTCTGTCTCCTGGCAGCGTCACCCCAGCACCAGAAATGAACGCGTCCGCCCCGGCGGTGGGAATACCGGATGATGTAGTCGAGATGCCGGAATGTCCTCAGGTCGGGATTTACACTGCCGTGTTCATGTTGTTGGATGGCACCTAACTTGAACACGTGGTGCGTCAGGAAGTAGAACACGATTTCAAAACCGTTTTCCGCGGCGGCGTCAAAGTAGTCGTCCACTCGATCGATATCCTGGATCGGGCCTGGCTTGTCCTGATGGTACTGCATGGCGAACTCCTGCTGATTCATGTAGACGTTGAACAGGTAGCCGCCGAATTCAGCATTGTCTCCGGTCTGGATAGCGTATTTGTTTCCCACGTGAGTCAGAAAGCCTTTGATCTTCGGGTCTGGATTGGGCATGACTGTCACTGACCCTTGATAACCATTCAGTTCCGGGTCCTGGCTGGCTGTGGTGAAGGTCCATTGACCGGTTCGTGTACCCGTAAAGCGGAATTTCCAGGTGTTCGAGCCGTCATAGAACATTTCGGTGGTGTGGGTGGAACCGGTATTTGCATGTGTGAAAGTAACCGTGGCAACAAGATCATATTCGTTACCGCTCCAGGATGGATTATCGAGGGCCCATTCTTCGTATTCCCACATAGTGGCACCGGCCCTTGCTGTAAATCTCTTTTCATCTTTGCCGCCGCCATACGCTAAAGCACCCATCAACACCAACACCATAAAGACTGCTGACGGCCATTTGTTACTCGGTTTCAACGCTCTCATAATAGGTTCGTCACAAGAATCTGTGCAGGATAATGGTTGATAAGCACGCGCTAACGGCTGTATTTGGAATAAGAAACAGTCAACTCAAATACAGGAGCGAAGCATGTGCTGATGATGAGGATAGTCAGAAGAACGCTTGGAGTCAAGAATCATTCGGGAGTGACTGAGATTGTGCCATAAGGGCTGGAGTTCCTTGGGAAATGGGGCACTGCGGGAGAAAAAAGGGTGATTTTATGGCCGATTCAGAGCCAGGCAGGGCGCCTGGGCGGTCGGGTGTTGAGGGTTCCGTGCCAGCAACGGCGCGGATCGATTGAGTTCGGCTCTGGCCGGCAAGGGAGGCACATCGGCTGCATGGGAAGGGTTTCCAAGGGGTGAGCTATCAGTTGGGTGTTAAGCGGCAGCGGGGCCGCGGGTTTGCTGGCTGAGCGATTCCGAAAAACGCTTATAGTTTTTGGACGCGGCCCTCGGGACATCTGAAATCGTCTCGGATAAGCGTGGCGAGGCACAGGCTTTGCCATTAACGAGGGTCAGGTGCCTCGTGGAATACTGACAAGGAATGGATACGCGAAAACTCCCCCAGCCTACTCGGAATGAACGTCGCCTCTCGCTTTCTGCCGCGAAAACACCAGTCCCTCTTTTGCTGCGCTGCTTTGGCTACTGGGGTTTTTCCGCAGGAATTTCCTTTTCGACGAGCTTCATTTCGCAGACAGGACATTTTCCGTTCTCAGGTTCCTTACCCGGCTCAAATTGCGGATGCCCCGGCATGCCACATGTGAGGACGACCTTGGTCTGGGGTTTGTCCTCTGCGGGGGCCGGCCTCTCTTTCGCGGGGCGCGCGCTATCCTCCGCTTCTTCTCCTTTTTCCTTTGCCTTACAGCCGAGCAACATCATCATCGTGCCGGCCACAAGCACAACTGTCAACCACAGGGCTTTCTTTCTCATGTCTCACTCCTTGTCGGTTTCTGCCCACAGTGTTCGGTTAGCGTAAGCCTGCCGCGTTTATCTGCACTTGGCGCGTCTCACGCTGAAGGGTCCCTCTGTCGCAACTTCTCTTCTTTACGCCTCTTGCTCCAGTCTTTTAGTTTCATCTCAATCGGATACATAACCGAAAACATGACTGGAGCAAGGAGGAGGTTTGTCGCCGTGCAGGTGATCATGCCGCCGAACGTTGGAACTGCCAACGGTTTCATCAGCTCGGCACCGGTGGTGGTGGAAACTTCGTAAAGCATGATCGGCAAGAGAGCGAGGATCGTAGTAGTGGTGGTCATCAGGATCGGGCGGACCCGCAGCAGGCCCGCCTTGATGATGTTCTTGTCAACGCTTCCGCCTTTCCGGCACAGATCCAATGCGAACTGAATGAAAACGATTCCGTCCTCGACCGCCACACCGAACAGGGCGATGTAGCCCACCCAGACCGAGGTCGAATATTTTATGGCGCTTCCCCCTCCCAAAGCGGGGGGAACATACTGCATCAGCCATTGAAGCCACATCCCGCCAACAAAGGCGAAAGGTATGGCGAAAAACACCGAAACAATCGCCGCCACGGACCTGAATTTGACGTACAGCAGAAGGAAGATCACGAAGAGGCAAAGTGGCACGACGGTGACCAGTCGTTTTCTGGCCTCCATCTCCGCTTCGTACTGGCCGCTGATGGAGTAGAAATAGCCCTGCGGCAGCCGGGGCTTGAGCTTTTCGGCGAGCATTTTCTGGACGGAGTTAACAAAGTCCACCAGCCCTACTTTTTCGACATCAACGTCGCAGAAGACGCGTGAGAAGAGAATGGTGTTCTCGGAGGCGATCTTTGCCGGCCCGGGGCGCCGCACGATGTTGACTACCTGCTCCAGGGGAATCTGCTGACCTTTTGGGGTGGAGACAAGGGTTCTCCTGAGGGCCTCGACGTTGTCCCTCAATTCCCGCATGTAACGGACGCGAACGGGGTATCTCTCACGCCCTTCCACGGCGGTGGTGAGGTTCATGCCGCCAGCAGCGGTCATGATCACTCTCTGAATGTCCCCGACTCGGATGCCGTATCGTGCAGCAGCTTCCCTGTCAATTTCAAATTCAAGATAGGGCTTGTTGCCGATCCGCTCCGCATAGGGATTGCGAGCGCCGGGGACTTCGAGCAGAAGCCTTTCGACCTCAATGGCGATTTTTTCGATTTCCTTGAGGTCTTTGCCATAGACTTTTATTCCCACCGGAGTCTGGATGCCAGTAGCGAGCATATCAATGCGATTGCGAATGGGCTGGGTCATGATGGGGCTGACGCCCGGCATCCGCGTGGCTTCCACGAGGTCGTTGATCAGCTCGTCGCGGGTCTTTCGGCGGAAGTATCTGGAATGAGGGAGACGTTTTGCCATTTCGGACGCGACGCGATGCAGCTTGGTCTCTTGATCGGCAGTGAGAGCCGAGGCCTCGGCTTCTTTCGGGAGCTTCAGAATCTCGTCGAAGACGAGCCGAACGAACCAGATTCGGCAAGTTTTTTCCCTCTGCTCCGATGGAAGGTCCGGCTGATGATACATCACGGACAGCTCATCCAGGCGGCCGGCCACACTGTGGGCAATGCTTTCTGCCTGCTTGGAGCCGATCTTCGCCGAACTCACGAAGCCTTCCTTCTTCAGTCGTCCTGCGGCGATGGGAACGAAGGCGGCCGCTTTCTCGATTTTCGCTCTTCTTCTGGGCCAATCCTTAGGGTCCTCGACGTTAATGATTGTCTCGATCATTCCGACGGGCGCGGGGTCGGTCGCCGATTCAGCCCGGCCGAGCTTGCCGGTTGCGGACTTCACTTCGGGGAAGCGGGACATGATAATGTCCTGCTTCGCCATAACATCCTTTACAGTCGTCAGGGATGCCCCGGGGAGAAGTACAGGCATGAACAACAAGTCCCTCTCGTTGAGCGGTGGCATGAACTCCTGCCCGATCTTCTTTTTGAAGGGCGTGAGAGGAACGCTGGCCAGAAGAATGAGGAAGGCGATGAGAAGAATGGCGATTTTCGTCATGCGGTTCTTGAGAGCGAAGTGGATAACGGGACGGTAGAGCCCCTGCGTTATTCGCGTCACCAAGGAAGCGAGCGTTCGGAAGGAAACGACGCGTATCCACTTCGGCAAAAGAAGCTTCCTTCGCCGCCTGGTCGGGTCTGGCAAAAATATGGCACACAGGATCGGGACAAGGGTTACAGCCAC
>JABMQX010000512.1 GCA_013203085.1 bacterium
AGCTAAGCCCATCCCCCTGACATCGTTGTCCCGAAGGTCAGTTACATTCACGGCGACCTCCTTGTACTGGGCCCGCCTCAAAGAAAAGGCACGCCGCAATCTCCGCCGCCGAAAAGCAGGTCGTCGGATGCCCTGACCCCGCGTTAGTGGTCATACGAATACAATGGACTCTGAGTCTGTTCGCCTCATCCTGTAATGCTTGAGTTTTGTCGCTATCTGTCATGTTTTATGTTCCTCTTGAATTACATGAACGGTTCTTTTTCCAATGCGCCAACTTGCCCGTCTCGCCGAACAATGCCCCTTGCGTGCGGAACGGCAATCACTGTGTCAAAGCACACACTGCGAGTACCGGCACCCGTGGGAATAGGCGGAATCAGCCGAAACTTCAAGCTCCAGCGCCATCGCTGATAGAAGCCGGCGCCCGCGAATCCCATGATGGTGAATGGTAACCCCCCTCGCTAGAAGTGGCAAGAAGAAAGGTCACAGGTACGTAATTCCTCAGTCGTGGGCCGAGGTGGGTTGAGGAACTCGGAGGTTGTCTCTGTCAGGCGACGAAGGGACCTTTGGACTGCGGCAGCTTTGCTCTCCCGCCGTGGCGGGACTCAAGCCACGCTTGAGCACTCCAAATTCACCGATTGAAGTGGGGTGCAATCCACAGTCTGCTGGTCGCTGCGTGGCTATGCTGCGCGAGCCTCTACATCCCGGGCGCGGCCGGATTCCTCCCCAAAGAGAACCCGACCGCGCCCGGAAGTTGTGGGCGGATACGGAGGGACAACCTACAGGCGCTTCGCCTGCGACACGCCCGGGAAAACGGGGTAGGGTACTTCGCCGTCGTCGGGAAACTTGTCCCCGTTCTGGTCCTGGTCCGCCGAGTAGTATTCGAGGGGCCCGCTCCAAGACATGATACTGCCATCCTCGGAGAATGACATCTCCCCGCTGGCGACACAGATGTACACGAGTTTGCCCATGAACACGTTGTCTGTGTCGGTGGCGTAGAGCACACCAGTGAAGTCGTACGTATACTTTCCCGTTCTGACGGCCCTGAGGTAGTGGCACGTTATTGTGTCAGCCTCGGGGAACTCGCCGAAGAACGTATTGTCTGCTGCCTCGGCGTACTCTATGATTGCCGTGAAGGTGTTGCCCGATGGGTCATCCGGGATTATGGTCATTACGTAAACGGCGGGGTCACCCTGGATGCCTACATAGACTCCACACGGCTTGAACCGCTCGCTTGAGGAACCTGGCTTGCCTTGAACGCTCAATGCAACTGCGAATGCGAGTCCCACGATTGCCATAAGCGACAACAAAGCAATGATTCTTTTCCTTTTCATGATCGTCTCTCCTTTCTTGTTTCGTCGTTCCATGTTGACTTGCCCCCCGGGGCTTTCAGAACACAAGCCTCGGCGACATTCCCGGAGCAATTGCTGACGATCGTCTCGTGCTCCATAGATAGATTCGCCAAAAGAGATGCAATATTGCAGGTGGGATGAAAAAAACCGCAGAGAGCGCGGAGAGCGCAGAGAGGAGGAAGGGAGTTTGCGCTTGACCCCGACCCTGGACGTAGTAAACTGGTCTTGCGCAAGTTAGGGGTCAATCACGCGAGAGGAGGGAAAACTCGCCATGATGGAATCTGGAAACGACGGGCAGACACCTCCGATCAGCGGACCGGGTCCTGAGGAAGGCGCCGACGGGTCCGGTGCGATGCCAGAGGTTGAAGGCTACGAGATCGCCGGGCCCTTAGGCCAGGGAGGGATGGGAACAGTCTGGAGTGCCGTCCAGTTGAGCACTCGCCGCGAGGTCGCTCTCAAGCTCCTGGGAAAAGGGGCCTTCGGGTCAGAAAAGGATCGCACTCGCTTCGAGAGAGAGGTTGAGCTGACCGCTCGCCTCCACCACCCGAACATCGCTCAAGTCTTCGACAGCGGCGTGCATCGGGGCGTCTACTACTACGCCATGGAGCTGATTGATGGCGTGTCCCTCGACACGTACGTCGAGGGGCAGCAACTCACGCAGCGCCAGATCTTAGAGCTGATGCGGACGGTCTGCCAGGCCGTTCAACATGCCCACGAGCGTGGAGTCATCCACCGTGACCTGAAGCCGTCGAACATTCTCGTGAGCACGGACGGCCAGTCGCACGTCCTCGACTTCGGTCTGGCCAAGACCTTCTTAGAAGGCGATTGGGTCCTAACTGAAACGACTTACGGTGAAGCGGCGGGCACGCCGGCCTACATGTCTCCCGAACAGGCAGCCGGCAAGCTGGATCAAATAGACACACGAACGGACGTTTGCGCCCTCGGCGTCATCCTCTTCCGCCTACTTACCGGCAAATCGCCCCATGATCTTTCAGGCTCGCGTTATGAGGTCATCCGGCGCATCGCCGAGGAAGAGGTCAGACGCCCCCGCGAGATCACAAAAGACGTTGGCCGCGAGCTTGAGGCTTTGCTCCTCAAGGCTTTGGCCCGCGATCCCAAAGACCGTTATCCCTCCGCCGGCGCCCTTGCCCAGGACATCGAAAACTACCTGAACGGCGAGCCTCTGACCGCCCGGCCGCCGACTACCGCCTACTTTCTCCGCAAACGCCTTCGGAAATACCGTCTTCGTGTTGCCGTGGCGAGTTCGGTTCTATCTGTGCTCATCGCTGTGTCTGTGTTCGCTTACGTGCGGGTGTCCCAGGCTCGTGACAAGCTCCAGAAGGAGGTTGACAAGGGCACCGCAGTCCGGAATTTCATGCGCCGAAGTTTCCTCTATAGCCATACATGGTCCGCCGAGAACCAATGGTCGCTCGATTGGGCGGCCGATGCGATCCAACGCGAATTCGCTGGTCGCCCAGAGGTCGAGGCGGCAGCTCGAATGGCAATAGGAAACGCCTACCTACTTTTGGGAAGGCCCTCAGATGCCGAGCATCAGTTTTCAAGAGCTCTCCAAATACGCCGTCGCGTCTTAGAAGGTGACCACGCGGATATAGTGGAGTCGCTGGAGATGTTGGCCATCGCACTCTGGAGCGCAGAGGAGCCTGAGCGGGCGGAGGCGATCGAGAGGCAGATTTTGGAAGTCAGAGAGAGCACTCTGGGGGGCAACCATCCTGATACATTCGCTTCCACGTGCAACCTGACGTTTGTCCTTTCTAGAAGAGGGAGGTTCAACGAGGCGGCAGCGATGGCGTACCGGTCCCTCGCGGCTCAACGGGGGGCCATGCTCGAGGATAGCCAGGACACGATCAACGTGATGTGGGTTCTTGTGAACGCACTGTGCAGACAGGGCAGGCCCTATGTGAAGGAAACTCGGGATACTGTCGAGATGGCAAAGCAAGTCATGGGCGAGGGGCATCATCTGACACTCAACTGGATGGGGGCTCTGGGGTTGACTCTCGAAGAAATGGGCAACTTGGGGCACGCGGAGGCGTTGCGAAAGGAAGAAGTGGAGCTTCGGAAAGACTATCAAGGGGAGGACGATTGGCGGACCCTGGCGGCGATGAACAGGTATGCGGCCTTGCTTGAGAAGAAAGGCAAACTCGATGAGGTGGAGGACATAAACAGGCAGCTTCTTGAGAGGTGGCGGAACACCGTCGGGCTGGAGCACATTAACACTTTAGCGGCCATGAGCCACCTTGCCCTTGTCCTTGAGGAAAAAGGCAAGTTGGCAGAGGCGAAAGCATTACGCGAGGAAGAAATCCGGATTAGACGACGTCTTGCTGAGAGGAATCGCGCGGGCGGGCAGACAGCATATGATTTTCTGCCGTCCCGAACGAAACCTGTGCCTACGCCACAATCCCCGAACACATTGGCATTCGATGATTTTGACGGTGGACTCACTCTGGACTGGAAAATAGCCCACCCCGATCCTTCGCATATCTCGTTGTCTAAGAACTCCGGAACCCTTACCATCGCTACTCAGAGTGGGGACATGCACTCGCATCATACCGATTACAGGAACGTTCTTTTCATAGACTGCCCGGTCAAGGCGGGAGGGGATTTTCAGCTTACAACCTGCCTATCATCTTTCTCGCCCGAAGCCGACTGGAATAAGGCAGGTCTGATTTGCTACAACGGCGACGATGATTATCTGTTGTTCGGCCTGGAGTGGATTAGCTTCAATGGAGGGCCGATGTTCAATGTGCGAGCCGAAACTGGAGGAGCCCCGGCTGTGGTGAGCATATACGCGGTTGATATATCCGAAAAACTGTGGTTGCAGGTTACCAAAAGAAGAAATCGCTACACGTTTTCCACAAGTGACGACGGCAAGACGTTCACGTCGAGAGATTGGCCAGTGAACTACGTAACAGGACAGTTCCATCGTGGTATGGCATGGGGGGACGGATCGGTTCAGCAGGTCGGTCTGTTTGCCATGAACGGTTCGCCCAGCAGTGCGCCGGAGGTCGACGCGTCGTTTGATTTCTTTGAGGTGAGGTCGCTCGCCTCCGAGGCCCAGCGAGGGGACGAAATCGCTTCCGCACGGCAGGAGCAGAGCAGTGTCAAGACGCGCTGACAAGACAACGACCCGCGGTTACGAAGCGGCGTTTCAT
>JABMQX010000048.1 GCA_013203085.1 bacterium
TGGGAGCGTCACGTCCTCGACGATAGCCTGTCCCAGGGCCACGCTATCTGCTGCGCCGATTTCAACGGGGACGGCTCCGACGAAATCATCGCGGGTTTCAGGGGACGAGGAGGAGGAATCTTCATCTATTGCCCTATTGGCGAATCCGGCGCTCGCTGGGAAAAGTCCGTTTTGAACGAGGGCGAAATCGCCGCCCAGGGCTTCTTCGTTCTCGATGTTAAGCCCTCTGACCTGTCGGGGAACGGAGACGGATTGCCTGACTTCGTTGCCACAGGTGGGGCGAGTCACAACGTTCACCTGTATCTCAACGTAACGCCCCGAGGAACAGGACGCGCAGCCTCCGGTTCCAAGTAGCCTTTTCTCCAAGAGGAGCCGGGGGCGCGAGGCGGCGAACCGAAATGAACCCCGGGTTCTCGATCCTGTCAATCCTGTCAGGAATCTTTTCGACAGGATAACAGGATGAACAACCGAAGTGAGAATTGATTGAATCGGAAAGCGTTGCCGTTCATCGGTGGTTGGCTTTTTGGAAATGGGGCGTCCGGCGTCTGCTCTGGAGTTGTTTTCGGTGAGGCTACTCGTATGTGAGCGCTTCGCAGGGGTCGAGCCTCGCGGCTTTCACCGCCGGGTAGAGGCCGAAGAAAAGCCCGGTGAAAAGGGCGAAGCCGAAGGATATGAGAATCGCCTGAGGGGATATGGGAGCTTGCCACTGGTGTTCCGTCTGGGGAAGATAATCGGTCAACAGATTGCATATCCAGTTGCCGGCGGCGATGCCGACGATTATCCCGAGAATGCCGCCGGTGACGGTCAAAAGCAGGGATTCCCAGACGAACTGCATCATGATGTCAAGGGGGGTTGCCCCTACGGCTTTCCTGATGCCGACCTCTCTTATTCGCTCGCTGACGGAAGCGAGCAGGACATTCATGATGCCGATGCCGGCAATGACCAGGGCGATCAGCGCGATGGCCCCGAGAGCCTTCTGAAGGGTCTCTGTAACCTTTTTCTGCCGCTCCAGAAGCTCGTCCTGAGCCCAAAGAGTAAAATCTTCGCTCCCTCCGTGAAAAAATGTCAGGAGGCGTGAAAGCTCCTCTTTCGTCCTGTGCACGAGGTCGGAGCTCCATCCCTCGACGAGGATATTGTCGAGACGTTGGCGGTCCTTGGACATTTCTCGGCTGACCGATATAGGGATGAAAACGCAGACATCCGGATTGATAATTCTGGTAAGGCCTTTTCTCTGGACGATTCCGACGACGAGGAACCCCTGCCCGTTGAGGGTAAGGAACTTGTTAACGAGGTCCTCCTTAACGCCCAACCGTTCGGGAATCTTCGCCCCCAAGACGCAGACCGTGGCGGATTCCTCAATATCCCTCTGGCACAAGAATCTTCCTTTGGCGACGTTGAGGTTGGCGATTCGGGGAAGCTCCGCTGTAGTTCCCTGACCGATGAAAGGGCGGCTTTTTCCGCCAAAGGACACCATGAGAGGCTCCATCTTCAGGGGAACGGCAGCTCTTGCCAGGTGACAATGCCTCCTCAGAAGCTGAACATCTCGGAAGGTCAAACCGACCGTCTCCCTTCTTCTCAAGGCCTTGCCGGCACCGTTCTCGATGACGATGAGGTTCGATCCCATCGCCTCGATGCTGCGGACAATTTGGCGCTTCGTCCCCTCCCCAATGGAGATCATGACCACCAGCGTTCCCACCCCGATGACGACGCCCAAGACGCTGAGCAGAGATCGCAGCCAGCTCGAAAACAAGCTTCTGATTCCCGTTCTAACGACGTCGAAAACTCTCATGGTACCACGACCCCATCCCTCAGCTTCACGATCCGGGACATCCGCTCGACGATGGATTGCTCATGAGTTACGATGATTACGGTCTTGCCGGCGCGATTCAAGTCGGTTAGAGCTTTCAGGACCCTTGCCCCAGACTCGGAGTCGAGGTTTCCCGTAGGCTCATCGGCGAGGATTACCGAGGGACTTGCCACCAGTGCTCTGGCTATGGCGACCCTCTGCTGCTCCCCTCCGGAAAGCTCTCCCGGCCTGTGGTGGGAACGGTCCGACAGCTTCACCTGCTCGAGGGCTTGCCGCGCCATTTCACACCGCTGCCTCGGAGAGGTGGCGCTGTAGATAAGAGGCAACTGGACGTTTTCGAGGGCGGTCATCCTCGGCAA
>JABMQX010000513.1 GCA_013203085.1 bacterium
AATTTGGAAAAAATAGGTTGACATGGGGCGATGGGTGTCTGTATTCTGAGCTTGCAAGCGAAGAATTGGGAGATTGCCGCATGACGTAGAGCGAACATGCCCATAGTTGAAGCTTTCAAGGATGCCGATCTCTTCGGGAAGACCATTCTCCTGATTCTCTTTTTCCTTTCGATGACGGCGTGGTCTGTTATCCTTCGTAAGCTCCTCCTGTTTCGATCCGCTAAGGCCGCTTCAAGAAGTTTTCGCGCCATCTATCAGTCTTACCGTTCCGATCCTCTGTCGCTGACTTCGGATGACGTGTATTTCGTCGAGAGTCCTTTCTACGAGCTGTGCGACGAGGCTCTTTCCTCTCTCAAGGACAATTTCAAGGAGGTCAAGGTCGGCAACCCGAAGCCTGTCGTGAAGAAAGAGATCACACGTTCTGGTTTGGAGGTCGTTGAGAGGAATCTCGACCGGAAAATCTCTTCGGAAACGACGAAGCTCGAGAAGAATCTCGGTCTTCTGGCGACGGCGGCGAGCGTAAGCCCGTTTCTCGGTCTGCTGGGGACAGTGTGGGGTTTGCTGGTGGCTTTTCAAGAGATGACGGTGCACAACTCCGCCAGATTGAGCGTGGTTGCGCCCGGCATCGCTGAGGCGTTAGTGACGACCGTGGTGGGGCTGATCGTGGCGATTCCTTCCCTGGTGATGTACAACTACATGGCCAGCAGCATTAAGAAGTTTGAGACGCAAATGGAGGATTTTGGTTCCGAGTTGCTTGCCGATGTAGGAAGGAAGTACCTCGCTGCGTAGGAGTGGACATTTCCTCTTCGCGGCGCGTTATCCGGCGGGAGGTTAGGGAAAAGGCGAAGACTCTGGTGGAGGGGGCTGGCATGAGGCGTTTCAGGTCGGGCCGCGAGAGGCCGACGCTCAATTGTAAGATAAACATCACCAACCTTGTTGACGTGGCTCTCACGGTTCTGATCATGTTCATCGTGGTAGCTCCGCTGATTGAAAACGGAGTGTCGGTGAAACTGCCGGAAGCCTCCGCCAGCAAGATGGATTTCCACGACACGGTGAACATCAAGGTTGCCAAAGGCGGGGGGGTCTATCTCGGGGAAGCGGAAAAGAAACTGGGGCTGACGGAGCTGCAGAGGAAGCTTCGCCCTCTGGCGGCGGCGAACCCGAAGCTGACGGTCAACATTCTGGCGGACGCGGAGGTTCTTTATCAGGACCTGGTTTCCGTACTGGATTCCGTTCGCCGGGCGGGGGTTGTGAACGTCGGTCTGGCGACCGAAGTGAAGGTGAAGGCCAAAAAGTGAATCGCAGTCTCTCCTTTTCAATTTCTCTGGCTGCTCACACTGCTTGTGTGGGTTTTCTGCTGCTCACGGGGAAGCCCGGCAGAGATGAGCCGATAATCGTGCAGCCGTGCCGCGTTACACTTTTCGCGGCCCACGCCGCCACTCCGTCTCCGGCGAGAAGCGCCCCCAAAGTGAAAGCTCCTACTCGGCGGCCCACTCCACCAAAGGTCAGGCCGGAGCCTGAGAAACCGGTTTTCGTAACAAGAAAGTCTCCCCGGCGAAAGCCCCCCGCGCCCGTAAAACCTTCCTATGATTTTCAAGAGATCACAAAGGTGGAAAGGGAGGCGCTGCCAGAGTTTTCGCCGAGGACAATCCGCAGGAATCCGGGGGTGAGCCAGGTATCCGTTCCCGCTGGTGTAGCTTCTTCCTTCGATGCGCAGATAGCCTCGTTCATCAAGAGCAACTGGGTGCGGCCGTCGCGGGCAGTGCTGGGCGAAGATCCGCCTACCGTGTCCGTGGCGATTCGGATAGCTATCGATGGCAGGATTACCCGAAAGCGGATCACGGGAGCTTCTGGAATAGGCTTGTTGGACGCCTCCGCCGTCAAAGCTATTGAGAGGTCGAATCCGCTCCCCATAGGTTTGCCGACATACATGGGGCATCGGCACTATGACGTGACGATTGTTTTTCGGATAGCAGACGAAGCTTGAGATAGAAGACTTGTACCTTTTTTTGGCAGTGAACAGATGAAGACGATTGAGCGGATATTGGCTGCGACGCCGGGCGCCGTGAAAATTTGTGCGGCGCTGATAATGGCCCTGACCTTGCCGCCCTCGAGGGCGAGCGGCGCCGGACGCAGGATTGAAGTCATTGGCGAGGCTGTCGAGAAAACACGAGTGGCCATCCTCGGCTTCACTCGGTCTGGCGCCCCGGACAATAGCCCCTTGACCAAGAAGCTGAGTGAGACGCTGAGATTTGACCTGGATCACTCCGGATTCCTCATGGCCGTGTCCGAGAGATGCGATGCCGAGATCCTCGTGAAGGCGGACTACACGGTCAGCGGGGGCAGGATCACTGCGGAGTGCCACGTTTACGACATGGCCTCCGGAAAGGCTCTTTTTGGGCGACGGTTGGCGGGGAAGGAGAGCCTGGCGAGGCGAGTGGTGCATCGTATGGCCGATGTCATCGTCAAGGAGATTACGGGATTTGATGGCATCGCCTCGACGCGGATAGTCTTCGTTGCCAACAACGGCGGGAGATACAAAAACATCTACTTGGTGGATTACGACGGCAAAAATCTGGTTCAGTTAACCAAGGACAAGACGTTCTCACTCGCCCCCGATTGGTCGCCGGGTGGGAAAAAGATTTACTATACTTCATATCTGTACGGTTACCCCCGCGTCTGCGCCGTAGAGCTGTCCACGGGGAAGAGATGGGTGGTAACAGCCTATCCGGGGCTGAACGCCTTCGCGGCAATCTCTCCTCGCGGGAAAGAAATGGCTCTGACATTGAGCAAGGATGGATGCGTGGAGATTTACAGCGCCTCCCTCGAAGGGAAAAGAGCGAGGCGTCTGACGAAGAGTCGCGGCGGCGTGGCGTCGTCCCCGTGCTGGTCTCCGAATGGGGCACAGATCGCCTTCGTTTCCAATCGAGGAGGGGGAGCGCAGATTTACACAATGAACACCGACGGGAGTAACGTGCGGCGCCTCCTGTCCGGGTTCAGCTACGTGACGTCCCTCGACTGGTCTCCAAGGGGGGATAAAATCGCTTTTTCCACGCGGTATCGCGGAAGACTACAGATTTTCGTGTTGGACCTTAAAAGCCGGAGAGCGAAACAGGT
Source organism: bacterium (assembly GCA_013203085.1). Taxonomy (GTDB): domain Bacteria; phylum Auribacterota; class JABMQX01; order JABMQX01; family JABMQX01; genus JABMQX01. Next base: position 3,118 of record JABMQX010000513.1, read on the forward strand.
TACGTTTGACACCGCTTCCCACGAAAATCCGTCGTTCGCGCCAAACGGAATCCATATCGTCTATGTGGCGACGAGCGGCTACGACTCCGATTTGTATATCGTGGATTCAAGGGAGCCGAAGCCGTACCGGCTGACCTCGCTCAAAGGGGATGAGACTTACCCGTCGTGGTCGCCGGTCGGTTTTTGAGCGCCTGCGGCGACAGGGCGTCGCGGCGGGCGGCTGACGGAGAAAGTGCTGAAATTGCGCTATAAGGAATAAGCACAAGGAGGGAGGAGAATGAGAACGTTCACAACATTGTTCGCGGTGGCCGTGTTAGTGTTGGCGGTCCTGCTGTGCCCGGGGTGCAAGAAGCGACAGACGATTCCACCTGTTGGCCCCGGCGGGGAGATCATCGAGCCGTTGGAGGGGTTCGATGGAATCGTTTTGTCCGACGCACCTCCCATCTTCGATTTCCAGGAGCCGGAGAACACGGAGGTGTTTCAGGATATCCACTTCGATTTCGACCGTTCTGAGGTCAGGGCGGTTGACCGGCCAATCCTTGAAGGCATCGCCGAGTACCTCCAAGCCAACTCTGACGTGTACCTCCTCATCGAGGGTCATTGCGACGAGAGAGGCACAAACGAGTACAATCTGGCTCTCGGGGAGAAGAGGTCCCTGAGCACGCGGGAATTCCTCGCGGGCCTCGGCGTCGCGGCGCAGAGGATAGTCACTATTACGCTGGGAGAAGAAGACCCGATTGACCTCGGGCACACGCAAGAAGCCTGGGCAAAGAACCGGCGGGCACATTTCAAGGTTGCGGTCAAGGGCGCGGAAGGGGCGGAGTAGCTGCCCCTCGCGTAACTTGCCGGAGGAGGATGGTGTTCTGAGCACACGTGCCATGGGGCGCAGTGTTCGGCGCCGGGTCGCCCCGAGCGATTCTCCCATGCATAGGTATCGTCAAAAAAGGAGGAATCCGTCGAGCGATGGACGACGTGATGAAATCTGTGGGTCGGCATTTTGGCGTGCGAGGCTCTCTTAGAATTGTTGTTCCGCTGGTAGTATCTTCTTGCCTGGCGGGGTGCAGTTTCGATCCTTTCGGGTCAAAGCAGGAGGTCCGGGAAGTCCGCACGAGCGCCAGCGAGGACATCAGGATCACGCAAGGTGATCTCCGGAGGCTCCGGGAGGACGTCAACAACCTCTCCGTTCGCTTCGACAGGTTTTCCGCCGCACGCGACCGGGAGGTTCTGCCCCTCAAATCTGCGGTCAGCGATCTGGACAAGCGAGTGAACCAGATGAGCAATTCTGTCTTGGCGGAAGTTGACAGAAAGATCGCGGACCAGGACGCCAAGCGGGTGGCTGATAAGAACCAGCTCACCGCCAAGATCAACACGGTGGTTGAGCGGATTAATGCTCTTTCTCGGAGGATGAAGACAGTTCCAACTTCGGCTTCGAGAGGTGGAGGGACAGTCACGGAGAAAGGCATTGAGTACACGGTGGAGGAAGGGGATAGCTTGTGGGGGATCGCCAGCAAATTCAAGGAATACGGAGTCACGGTGGACGCCATCCGGCGGGCGAACAACATGGGTTCCGCGAGCGACCGAATTGTCCCCGGGCAGAAGCTGTTCATTCCGGTCAAGGAATAGACTCCTCCTATCTCGACTGAGCCCACAGGGGATTGACACTGCTGAAGAAGAACTGATGTGCGTCATAGCGTCAGCGCTGGGTTGCAGGCTGGCGCTTCTGGGGCGTTTCGAAAACCGGCAGCGGAGTCGTACACCACATCCCCTTTTCCGAAGCGAGAACATTCGGAATGGGCATCGCATCCTGCATGATTCAACTGGAGAAGAATTCTGAATAGGGCAATGAATCTCCTTCTTCTCGCCTTTTTCTGGTGCACTTTGATCAGTACGGCTCAAGGCCTTGCCACTCAGCCCGGCGGCCCGAAGTACGAGGGCAATCGTGATCCCGACATTACGCCCCCGCCGCTCCGCACAGCCATTGTTCGCGCCGATAATGACTACGTTTATGATGATCCATACGAGGAAATGGGCAGCAAACGAGTAAGGCTTCCCGATGCGGTAAGGGTGAAGATATGTGCGGTGACCCTCCAGCAATTTCGCTCGACGTATTATGAGACCGTCCTGCCGAAGAAGTATTTCGATCTGTTTGGGCCTGTCTTCCGCATCCGGGTCCCCGGGGACAAACAACGGCACCTGTACGTGTACAAAGTTTACACTGTCATGCATTTCTTTGACCTCGTCCTGATCCTGCACGATTGCGGAACGGACAAGGTCACTCCCAACCCTCCACGCTTTTCCGGGCGGTGGATGGAAGGCCGGAAAAACCTGGTTTTGATGAAACCGCCTTTGGTCAATTTCGATGACCTCAATCTGGACGGCAATCCGGAGGTGGTGTTTCAGGAGAGGTTACACAACGGGACCGATGCCAACGCGGCGGTCTATCGTTTTCTTCACATAGGGAATGATCTCTCGTTGTCGCCGATTTTACATCTGGAAACCCGTTTGACCCTGCCATATCACCGTTATGCCGAAAGGGACGGGCCGTTCGCATATCTCTATCTCATCCGTTCCATCGAGAAAGTGAAGTCGAATCGGATTGTGGTCAGAGTTTCTCTGTCCACCGACCCATTCAAAAAGGGAGAAGAAGAGGTGGGTTTCGTGGCACTCGAAAGCCCGAAAGCGTCCTCACCCTTTGAAGTGAAGGAAAAAACCACGTACGTCGGCAAATATGAGGGCTTCCTTCTCTACGCCCCGTGGCTTGGCGGGTGAAGCTCGTGATCTGACCATAGGAAATCCGGACGAACCCTCTATGTCCGGGGGAGCGTCGGATGTGGGGATATAAGAGATGACCGTTTCGGGAGCGAGGGAGAAAATGGGAAGCAGTCTCAGAGGCTTTCTCCCGTGAGAATGCAGATTGCGGGACGGCGGAGTGTCCCGGCGTTGGCGATGCGAAGGCTGGATATGCGCATTGGTCTGCGACCGGCGGGGAGGGCGATGCGGATTGAGGTGAGGAAGGTCATCTGAGGCTCTTCGAGGGGGGCGCTGCTGTCGGGGAGTTGGAATGCCGAGACGTACCATCCGCGACTATCCTTCAAAAGAGCGACGAGTTCCTGCGTCCCATCTCCGTCAATATCGGAGACATCCAGATCAATGAATGTGAAATTACTGCCCAGCGGTATGGAAAAAGCTGCGTCGGCGAATTCGTCGTCTCTCCCCCGAATGTAATGCACGTCGAAGAAGTATTCACCGGTGGTTGTCACCCTGACGACGGCGACCTCATCAATTCCGTCCTCGTCGTAGTCCAACCCCATAGCCGCAATGAGGTTATCTCCGGCGTCGGCACGAAAAGTCTGCCTCAGCGCGAGGATGGGTGCGTCCTCCTCTGTGAAAGCGGAGGGAAGGGGAGCGTCGTAGATATAGAGGGCATAGGTTCCATCGTTTTCCGCTCTCAGGACACCGATTTCCTCTCTTCCGTCGCCATCAATGTCAAGGGCGGTGAGGTCCAGGATATCTCCAACGGGGATAGACCACTCATCGTAGGCAACCGGCTCGGAGGTGGGAAAGTCGGAGGTCACCGCTGGGAAAAGGTAGAAGCCCAATTGTCCGTCTTTTTCCTGGATGGTCCCGATTTCGTCGAGGCCGTTTCCATCTCCGTCAACACGCGTCAGAAGCAAGATTCTTCCGGGGTCCGCGGTGGAAGGGTAGTCTGTTACAGCTTTTTCGGCGAAGAGGCCTCTGATCCCTTCGGAAAAGGCGTAAGTTAGCACACGGGTCGTGCCGCTGGGATAGAGGAGGCTGATAATCAACTGTTCCTCTGGGCTGATGAACCGCTTCTTCGTTTCGCCGGGAAGAATGATGGGAAACATGACAAGGTCGGGGGAAGTGACGGAGTGGCTCAGCCCGAGGGCATGTCCAACTTCGTGCGTTGCCACATCCTGCACGTCCACGGCTTCAGCGTCGCCATCGGCCGCCCAGACGAAGTCTTCTCCGTTGAGGAGTATGTCAACGCCCAAGATTTTCTGACCGTCCCCTGAAAGCCACAAAACCGCGAAGCCGATAGTATCGCTCCCGTAAGGCCATCCGTTCTTAATCCACGTCACGATGTTGTGGCCGTCATCGTATGCTATCTTTTTGTCGGTGGTGCCGGCGTACTGGAACCTGACGTAAGCGCCCGGCGCCCTCTCCCAGGTCATGAAGGAACGAACGATCGCGCCAACCCCTTCCGGCCAGGCTGCTGCATCGTCGGCGTTGACGTAGTAAACGATTGGCATGCTGCTCTGAGCCCAGCTTGAAGGAGGTGCCGCACCGTTCTGTGCAGCAGCGCACAACGTTCCCACAGCCGTCAGGTATCCGGCTATCGCCATGAAAAGAGATGTTTTGATGGATTTCTGCGTGATCATGCGCCTATGAATAGCTCGGATCAGGCGTTTGTTCGCCATGAGAGCGAATCCCCGCCCGACGTTGCCGATCTCTGTTGATAATGTTTAGGACCTTTTCCACAACGCCTTCCACTGGAATGTCAGATGTGTCTATCAGATACTCGACTCTTGCGTAAAAAGGGGCGCGATACTCAAGAAGGCTCCTTATTCGTTCGAGTGGATCGTCGGTCATCAGTAGCGGTCTGTGCGATTGATTCTTCACCCGCTCGTAGATGATTTCGGGGGAAGCTGTCAAACAAATTCCCGTGCCGGACCGCTGCAAGGCATCAACATTCACCGGATTGAGGACGACGCCGCCTCCGGCGGCGATGATGAGTGCTTCTTTCCCGGATAAAGTGATAACCACCTCCGACTCGATTTTCCGAAAATGCTTTTCGCCCTTTTCTGCGAATATCTCCGAAATGGTGCGCCCCTCTTTTTCCTCGATAACGTCGTCCATGTCAACGAATTCCATGTCCAGCCTGCGAGCAATTTCCTTACCCACCACTGTTTTGCCTGTGCCCATGAATCCGAAGAGAACAACGTTCCTTATCCTCTGGCCGTGAGAGGCCGGCGCAAGCATTCCGTCCAATTTGCTTTTAACTCTTTCTTTTTAACTCCCAATTTCGGAGAATAGTTTAGCATTTTATCATTAGTCCGGCAATCAGGAAAATCGGATGGGCCCGTGTTCCTCTTTCCGATTACGGAACTTGCGCCAGGGATTCGGCCGCCGGGAGTTCCAGTATCGGCGGGTTGGCTGAACGCGAAAAGTGTGCCAGATAAGGGCCGTCCGGTCTTTTCGCAGGCAGTATTCTCTCGCCCTCAGATTGGAAAAGAGAGGTCGCGGCGAAGGGCGTTGACCTTTGGCGCTGAAAGTGGCTCTGCGGCCAGCAACTCGAGGAATAGGCTGTATGCAGAAGGATACGTTTGAGGAAATCGTCGAGGAGGCTTTGATGTCGCTGCCGGAGGAATTCGGCCGTAAGCTCGAAAACGTCGAAGTAATCGTCGAGGATGAGCCCTCGGAGAAAGTTTTGCGGGAACTTGGCGTTGGCCGCGGGTCGCTGCTCGGCCTGTACCACGGTGTTCCGTTGAAACGAAAAAGCATCTGGGCGGC
>JABMQX010000514.1 GCA_013203085.1 bacterium
TAGACGGAAGCAGGCTCGCGAAGAAGAAAGGAGACGTAACCAGATGAAGATGTTGGCCGAGCGCATGAGTGATCCCCAGTTGCTCGCGCGGGGTGAAACACGTGTGTATCGTGGAAGGGATCTGACAGCAATCAATCTCCCCATCGGCGGCATCGGAGCTGGCTGCATCCAGATCAACGGCGGGGCTGAGCGCAAAATCTGGCAGATTTTCAACAACTTCAAAGGCGTGTTTGTGCCTCACAGTTTTTTCGCAGTGAGGGCGAAGGCAGCAGGGGACAGGCCCATCGTACGGGCTTTACAGACCAGCCCCGTCGGACCGTTTAAGGCGATGAAAAACCTGAACTTCCGCGGCGAGTACCCCTTCGGCTGGTACGATTTTGAGGATGCGGAACTCCCGGTCGCCGTCAGCATGGAAACGTTCAACCCTCTGATTCCCCTCAACGCCAGGGACTCGGCAATCCCGTGCGCTATATTCAACCTCACGGCAAGAAATGAGTCCGACAAGACCGTCGAGGTCAGTTTTCTGGCAACTCAGCAGAACGCGGTGGGTTTCGCCGGTGATGGGACAATCGAGGGCAATCGCTTCGACGGGTACGGGAGGAACAGCAACCGCGTGCTGAGAGAAAAAGGCAAGACCGTTCTTCACATGACCGCCGAGCGAACAAGCGATTCGCCGGTTTACGGTGACCTGGCTCTCGCGGCCTTTGAGGACAAGGTCACGGCTACCGCTTCCTGGCATGCCTTTGATTCGCTGCTAAAGGATGTGCTGGAGGACGGCGTGCTAAGCGGCCCCGAGACTGCTGGTCCGTCACCCGCCGGGCAGACACTCGACGGGGCTCTTGCTGTACCGTTCACCCTCGAGCCCGGCAAAAGCCGTACCGTCACGTTCGTATTGACCTGGCATTTCCCGAACGGCAGACATGGCAGCGGGAAATGGGGCGGAGAAGGAAACACGTACGCTAATTGGTGGGATAGCGCCGTGGGCGTGATGCGAGAAGTGCACCAGCGGTTCGACGAGTTGGCCGAGCTTACCAGAGTGTATCACGATACGTTTTATGCGTCGAACCTTCCCCACTGGCTCCTGGATCGCCTCAGCTCGCAGGTAGCGGTGTTGCGAAGCAAAACGTGTTTCTGGACACGAGACGGTTACTTCGGCGGATGGGAAGGCTGCTCCCCCGAGTCGGGCTGCTGCCACGGCAACTGTGCACACGTCTGGCATTACGCGCAGGCGCACGCACGCTTGTTTCCTTCCATCGCCCGCCAGATGCGGGAGGAATCGCTCGGCTATCAGACCGACGATGGTAAAATTCCCTTTCGTCAGCCCGGAGGCAACGTCGCTTGCGACGGACAGTGTGGCGAGATTCTCGAGGCGTACCGGGAGCATCTATGCAGCGCCGACAGCCTGTGGCTCGACAAGCACTGGCCGCGTATCAGGAAGGCGATGGAGTATGCCATTGCGACCTGGGATCACGACGAAGACGGCGCGCTTTCAGGTCCGCAGCACAACACGCTGGACTGCGAAGCGGGCGGAAGCACCTCCTGGTTGGGCTCCCTCTACCTGGCGGCGTTGGGAGCATCGGAGGAGATGGCCGAACTGAAAGGCGATAGCGCCACGGCACAGCGTTATCGCCGCATTCGCAAGGCGGGGGCCGTGACGCAGAACGCAACGCTGTGGAACGGCGAGTACTACATCCAGGTCCCTGACCCACAGCCGTACAAGGATTACAACGATGGCTGCCACATAGACCAGGTGCTCGGTGAATGGTGGGCGAATCAGATCGGTTTGGACCGGCACTATCCCGCGGACCGCGTTCGCTCCGCGCTCTACTCGCTACTGAAGTATAACTTCCAACCCAACTTCCGTGGCATCCCGCAGAAGCCTAGAAAGTTTGTCAGCGACGACGATGCCGGCATGCAGATGATTACCTGGCCCAACGGCCCTCGCCCCTCTAATCACACGACATACGCCGACGAAGCGATGACAGGTTTCGAATATGCCGCCTCGGCTGCCATGGTCCAATACGACATGCTCAAAGAAGGTTTCATGGTGACGAAAGCCATCTCCGACCGTTACGACGGCCGCCTTCGCACCGACCTGACTGCTACAAAATGGTCTTCCTGGGGTTACAGCGGTAATCCCTTCGGTGATGATGAATGCGGTAAATTCTATGCACGAGCGATGAGTGTGTGGTCTGTGCTCCTCGCTACCCAGGGCTTTCTTTACGATGGACCAGCGGGCATGATCGGTCTCAAGCCCGTCTGGCGGCCCGAGGATCACTCCACATTCTTCACTGCTGCCGAAGGCTGGGGCAGCCTCAAGCAGAAACGCCGGGGCAACCGCCAGACCAACCGGATTGAGATTAAGTGGGGTAAATTGCGGGTCAAGACGCTCGTTTTCGAGCTGCCCGACGCCGCGAAACTAACGAACGCCGCTGTCGCGGTCGCAGGCAAAGCGGTAGATGCTGAAGCCAAACAGGACGGGAAACAGGTCACCATCTCACTGCGACGAGAGGCAATCGCTACCCGTGGCGACGCAATCGAAGTGAGAATGTCATTCTAATCGAAAGGAATCACCCTGCATTCCCTTCCTGCACAGAATCGGGTCGTGCAGGAAAAAAGGTTCACTCCTCACCTATTGGATGCCCTGCCTTATCCATTGCATTTCGGCGGGATCATCTCTCCACGCCGTCGGGTGGGCAGGTGGCTCACCTTGAGTTCTCGGTGAGTGAATCCGATATGCCACGCCGAATGAATCCCCTCGAAAGATGCTGTGCGCTGTGGAACGCAACTAACTTCCGCAGAGCTACCGACCGTGGCTGATTCACATCGATGAATCGCACTCCGACCAGGTATTTTGTTCCCTGTGGCGCACTCCAGACGACTTGCCCCATGCCGCGGAAATCTTCCAGCTCGTAATAGGGAGAAGGATTCAGGCCAACGGCGTAAGCTTTTGCGTACTGTGGCAGGGCAAGTTCGAGTCCAAGGATGCTGCGAACCTCGGGGTTCTTCTCGCTCTCGAAGGCAAACCCCCCTTCAGATATGTTCCTGCCGGTCGCGTTGGTAGAAACGAAGTGCGTTTCGTAGCACGGCGACTTTGAAGGGAAGGCCTCCAGTGGCTTCAGATGAACGTCAATCATCCGCACTCCGAAGTCTCCCACGAGTCTCGGGAACCCCCTCCTGTCATCATTGTCACGCCCGTTCTCCATCATAGTTGACTCCTCCCCCAGCTTGTTCAA